>JAEKLQ010000047.1 GCA_019509785.1 Fibrobacterota bacterium
AATATCCTCGGGGTGGGAATGGCGATAAGTGCAAGACGCGGGCTGAAATAGATCCTTTCCGCGTCGAAGAAGATGGTATTGGGGGCATCCAGGATATCGTCCCGGTCCATGCGGATGGCCGCGATGATTTTCAGGTGAGGGTTGACCGTGAACTTGTCCGAAACGTACATGCCCGCCGCGTGCGTCTCCGAGGGCGCGACGATCGAGTGCATTTTGTCGAGGCGGGTCGAATCGATGACGTTTCCCAGGCTGTCGAACGTGTATGAGTAGAAGGTATAAGGCCTATCGGGATCCCATTCGAAATCGTAGTTGTGCCGGTTCTGCTTCTCCGCGATTTGCAGCCCTAATTGGAAAAAATTCCTGCCGGCGAGATCATGCTGGATTGCGAACTCGCCCGCATAAGCGGTCTGGGAAAGATCCCAATCGGGAACGTCCCCGGAAGCATTCGGGCCGACCTCGACGACGGCCCTTGCCGTTCTCTTCAAATCCCCGTTTAATTCCAACGAAGAGGACCAGCCCTGTCCCCAGTTGGTTTTGTTCTTGATCCCCGCCGAATAGATGTAGTCCGAGCGTCGCGCGTCCTTGATGCCCGTGCTGACGTCATGCAGATCCGGCATTTGCGAGTTCTGGGAAAAGAACTGCCCGGACCAATTATTGAAATCGCTGCCGATGAACATTGAATAGCTGGGAAAAACCCTTCCGGTCACGTCATCCAGTTTGGCGAGGCTGGCATTGCTGCTGTTCGCCGAATTGGCCCTCCAAGCGTCGAAACCGCCGCGGGCATAATAGGAACCGGATGCGAAGAAGCTGGCATCCTCGCCCACCGATTTCCCAACCATATATTGGACATCCCGGTTGGGTTGCAAGCCGTCGCCATTGGTTTTGTAACCGGATCCGGCCGACATCGCGATTTCACCGCCATCGGATTTTTTCGTGATCAGGTTCAGGATCGCGCAAAGTGTCTCGCCCCCGTAGAAAACCCCACCCGGTCCAACGATGACCTCGATGCTTTCCAGGTTATCCAGGGGGAAGCCGCCGGCCTGGAAGAATTCGGGCTCGGTCACTTGATTGATGATATGCCCGTTGACCATCAGGGCGAATTTCTCGTTGTCGTTGGGCGCGATGCCTCGCACCTGGCCCACCATTTGGATGTCTTTCTGGTCGACCCCGAATCCGGGGATGATTTGGAAAATGTCCTTCAGGCTTTTGTAGCCCCGGCGCCGGATTTCATCATGGGTGATGACATACATGACGTTCGGGGCCTCGTCGATGGGTTCTTCGGATTTGGAGGCCGTCACTACCTTGATATTAAGGAGATCCGCAAGCGACAGGTTCATCTCTTCGTCCGCAAGACCTTTCGACTCCTGTCCGGAATCCTTGGCTGCGATACCCGGGGCGGAAGGCTTGTTCCAATCCGCCGCGGCGGCGATTGCTTCCGTGGGAAGTTGTAGGCCCAACCCGATGCACATTACCGAGCTGCTTAACATCAATCGATTCATTCTTATTCCTTATAATTCCGCGACCCTGGCGGGCCGTCCGCCGTCCCGAGGATTATGCAATACTTTCCCGGCAAAGGACATGGCATCGGGAAATCCCGGACTTTACGAGTTAAAGCGCCCTGCCGACCACAGGACCGGCTTGACATGAAGACGATCAGGTGTGGACAATAGTCGGTCGCGCCTGGAAAAGGAATCCATAATGCGGTCGGGAATAACATCGCCAACCATAGGTATACCCATGGTTGCGCCCCTCGTGTGCTTGTTCGCCGCATTGTCGATGGCGGGGGAAGAACCGCGGGAGTTGTCCTTGCAGGACTTGCTCAACCTCAAGGTGGAGGTCGCCTCGAAGAGCGAGGAGGATGTTTCCGAAGCACCAGGCGTCGTCTCCGTGATCACCAGGCAGGAGATCCAAAGCTTCAACGCGATCAGCCTGGTGGATGTGCTCAACCGGGCCCCCAGTACGCAAATGATGAGCTCGCATCTGCTGCCCCAGGCCAAGGTTTCCATCCGGGGATTGATGACCAGCCATAGCGACAACCACGTACTGGTGCTGATCAATGGCCGACCCTTCCGCGATGCCTTGGGGTATTACAGCAACGTGGCGGTGTATACGGCGTTTCCCGTGGATCTAATCGAGCGCATCGAGATCGTGCGGGGCCCCGGATCGGTCCTTTACGGTTCCGGCGCTGTCGCCGGCGTCATCAACATCGTCACCCGCGAGCCCGAAAAACCCATGTCGGTTTCGGTATCCGGGGGCGGCGGATCCTTCGATGGGAAAATGGCTTCGGGGACCGCGCTCCTGTCATGGCACGACGTGAAGCTCACCGTGGGCGGCAATTATTTCAACGAGGAGGGCTGGGACTTTTCCGCGAAGACCAAGATCGGGACGCTGGTGCAGGACAGCTCCATGAAATACGGCGAAGACAACAAGGGCGTGGCGGCCGTCCTGGAATACAAACGCCTGCGGGCCCAAGTATCCTACATGGATATCGCCTACGATGACTTGGGGATAGTGCCGGTCTGGGCCGCGGCCGGAAGCTCCTGGAGCACGCGCTTGTTCGCCGACATCGGCTACGTCCAGCCCTTGGCCGAAGGGTGGACCTTAAACGTCAATGCCACGCGCAATTCCTGGGAAAAGCATATCGTCGGCCCGTCGGGACCCTTATTCGGCGGCGACAACCAGGACCGCTCCGACGCCACGGTGTACGAAGGAGCGGTGCAAGGCCGTCTCGGGGAGAAGGGGAACGTCATCGCGGGCATCTCCGCTGAGAACCGTTCCAACCGGGATATCGTGGCCGTGGATAGCGCCGTCTCGAAAAGCCCGGCGGTTCCCATTTTGTACGACGAATGGCTTTATTCCGGATACGCCTCGGTGGACTACCGCTTCGTCGATCCGCTCAAGCTTATCGCCGGCTTCCAATACAACCACACCGTACACGGCAAGCTGGCCCTGGTGCCCCGGCTCGGGGCCATCTACGCTTTCACCGACAATGTCGCCTTGAAGCTGCTCTACGGCCAGGCCTTCCGGGTCGCCACTCCCCTGGAAGAATACGTCTTCATTCCCAACGTGCTGAGCGGGAATCCCGACCTGGATCCCGAGCTCGTCACGACCTACGATGCTCAGCTCTTCGTCAACACCACGAAGGCCCAATACACGTTCACGCTTTACTATAGCCATCTGCAGGATGTCATGGCGCGCGTATACCTGCATCCGGACGTGGCAACGGACTTGGAGGAAACTTTCGCCAATAAGGACAGTTACGACCTGTACGGGGCGGAGCTCGAAGTCAAGGTACCCCTGACCGAGCAGGTCTACGGGACCGGTTCCATGACCTATGAAAGGGAGAACGAGGATCGCCTTTTCATTCCCGACTTCATGGCCAAGGCCGGTCTTTTCTACGAGGCTGGAGGCTTCAATGGCGGGATCTTCGGATCCTTATTCGGCCGGGGCATCCAGGCACGGGGTTTCAACCCGGGCGTCGAGGATCTCAATCCCCCGGCGGAGCCGATTTTCCTGCTCTCCTTAAGCCTCAAATACGATTTCCGCAAATGGACCGGCGTTCCCCTGACCCTGGATGTCTACGGAACCAATCTTTTCGACGATCCGATGTGGTATCCCGAATTTTCCCGGAACGAAGTGAACACGCTGCCCATGGGCCCGGGCCGTGCCGTTTATGGTCGGGCCTCCCTCAAGTTCTAGGGTTTTCTCCTTGGGCTTCGGCATGGCCCGGGCCTATAATTGCGGAGAGATGAAAAAAAGCCGATCATGAGGACCTGACCATGAAGATCCTGTTGGTAGACGACTCTGGAACCATGCGCCAAATCCAGAAGATGATTTTACAAGGCATCGGCCTGACTGACGTAATCGAGGCCGCAGACGGGTCGCAAGCTATCAAGATGGCCGTCGAGCAAAGGCCGGCGCTGATACTTATGGATTGGAACATGCCCGGCATGAAGGGTATCGAGGCATTGCGCAAGCTCAAGGCGGCGGACGTCACCAAGGCCATTCCGGTTATCATGGTTACTTCCGAATCGGAAAAAAGCCACGTACTGGAGGCGGTGCGCGCCGGAGCGGCCAACTACATGGTGAAGCCCATAACCGCCGAAGTGGTCAAGGAAAAGCTGACTCCTTACCTGATCCATTACGGAGTCGTCCCCGTCGCCGGTCCCGTTGCCGCGCCATCCGCGACCGGAAAGGGTCCGGACGAGGCCCCGAAAAGCGGCGCGTCCTCCGAACCGGAAACCAAACCGGCTCCGCCGAAATGACCTGATGGAAACAGGAAGTCCGTTGGAAAAGCTGATTCGCGAATTCATCACCGAGAGTTCGGAGGCCATGGACAAGTTCGATGTCCTTCTCATGGCCATGGAGAAGGGTGGCGCCAGCCCCGAGGAGTTGGATGACATCTTCCGCATCGCGCATACCTTGAAGGGCGGGTGCGGCTATCTGGCCTTTCCCAAGCTGGAAGCCCTCACCCATGCGGGCGAAAGCTTGTTAAGCCGCATGCGCGACGGCAAGTTGACTGCCGATCCCCCGGTAATCGCATGCCTATTCCGCATGGGCGACCTGGTGCGGTCCATGTTGCGGGACATATCCGCCTTAAGCGCCGAAGGCGCCATCGATGCCTCGGAGCTGGTGCGGGAAATGGAAGCCTTGCGGCCCGGAAACGCAGGCTTGCCGCCGCGTACGGCGGTCCCCGAGAGCGACTGGAGCCTATCGGAAGCGGCCCAGCGCCCCGCATCCCCAGAGGCCCCCGCGCCCGCCGACAAAACCATCCGCGTGGAAGTGGGTTTGCTGGATAAGCTGATGAACATGGTGGGAGAACTGGTACTCGTACGCAATCAGGTGTTGCAGCAGGCCTCCGAAAGCGGGGGGCATCTCGCGCCCGCTTCGGCGCAACAATTGGATCAGCTCACCAGCGGCCTCCAAGAAGGAGTGATGCGCACCCGCATGCAACCCGTCCGGAACGTGTGGGACCGCTTCCCGCGCATGGTGCGCGACGTCGCCCGATCTTGCGGCAAGGACGTACGCCTGGAGATGGAAGGCGGCGATACCGGCCTCGACAAGACGGTCCTGGAAGCCATCAAGGATCCGCTCACCCATGTACTGCGCAACGCGATCGATCATGGGATCGAGTCCCCGGGGAACCGCGCCGCCGCGGGTAAGCCCGAGCAAGGCGTGATCAAGCTCAAGGCCTACCAGAAGGGAGGCAAGGTCCACATCGAGATCAGCGACGACGGAAGCGGAATCGACGTGGCCAAGGTGGCCTGCAAGGCCATGGACAAAGGCCTGCTTTCCGCCGAGCGCATCGCGGCCATGTCCGATTGGGAACTGGCCCAACTGGTTTTCCTTCCCGGCTTTTCCACTGCCGAGGCCGTGACCAACCTTTCCGGCCGCGGAGTGGGAATGGACGTGGTGAAGAACCATGTGGAGAAGATCGGCGGCACGGTGGACTTGGCCAGCCGTTACGGCGAGGGCCTTACCGTGCGCATCAAGATCCCATTGACATTGGCCATCATCCCGGCCTTGATCGTACAAACGGCGGGGCAACGCTTCGCCATTCCCCAAGCAAACGTGCTGGAAGTGGTTAAGCTAAAAGGCGACGCTGAAGGAAAGGGGCTGGAATGGGCGCAGGATCATCCCGTCTACCGCCTGCGAGGGGATCTCCTGCCGATATTGCGCCTGGAGGCGGCATTTAAAGGCGAATCCGCGCGCGCCGCGGATCGCGCCCCTATGGGGGAGGATTTCGTGGCGGTGGTACAGGCCGATCATGCGCACTTCGGTATCCTTTTGGGCAGCGTTCGCGATATGCAGGAAATCGTCGTGAAACCCCTTGGGAAGCATGTGAAAGCCAAGGCCTTGTTCTCCGGAGCCACCATCATGGGTGATGGAAAGGTAGCCCTGATCCTGGACGTGCCGGGCCTGGCCCAGGCCGCGGGCCTCACGCGGGAAATGGAGAAGGGCGCCCGCGCGGGAGCGGCCGCCGAGAACCCTCCCGGCACGGCCGAGAGCGGCGTACTGTTGGCCGAGCTCGCGGATGGAAGCCTGTTCGGATTCTCCCTGGCCGATGTGCTGCGAATCGAGGAAGTTTACCAGGCCGATCTGGAAGCCTTGGGTGGCCGGGAGGCTTGGCGCCATGCGGGCCGCTTGATACCGATCGTACGTTTGGAAGAGAAGCTGGGTCGGGGCGGCGCGCGGCCCACGGGCAGGCCTCTCAAGGTGATCTTGTTCGCGCGGGACGGAGCCGAGGCGGGGATAGCGGTCGAACGAATCCTCGATATCGCCGAGGGCATCGAGTTCCTGCCTTCGGTCTCAGGGCGGCCCGGAGTGCGCGCGGCTGCCATCGTGAATGGCCGGGCCATGGAAATCGTCGATCCGCTCGTCTGCATGGACGGCCTCCTCATGGCACCTTCGGACTCCGGGAAGGTGGCATAAGGTGGCCCAATATTGCTCTTTCCACCTCGCCGATCGGCTCTATGGCCTCCCCATCGTCGGCATCCAGGAAATCCTCCGCCATCTGGAGGTGACCCCCGTACCCACCGCGCCGGCCTATGTCATCGGCCTCATCAATCTGCGAGGTCAAATCGCAACGGTGGTGGATCTGCGCAAGCGCCTGGGGCTGCCTCCCGCGCCTCAAGGCCTGGATCCCATCCATATCGTCGCCGATCTGGACGGGGAGGCGGTAAGTTTCACGGCCGATCGCGCCGGTGACGTATTCGACCTCGAACCATCCGGCTTAGAACCTTGCCCCGGACCGGCGGATGCCGAAGCCTCTCCGGTCCTCGGGGTTTTCGCCCTGGAATGCGGGCTCATGCACATCCTGGACGCGCGCGCCTTACTGGATGCGACCGTCCAACCTGCCGAAACCAGGGCAGCGACTTGATACCGAAACCCATAAATGATTTTGGAGCCGATATGGAAAATTCTCCGACCCCCACACCCGGCGGCTTCACGTCCGCGTTCAAGGAATCCCGTATCCGGACCAAGCTCCTGATCCTTCAGGCCCTGTTCCTCGCGGCCTTCCTGGTCTTCGGGGGCTTGGCCTGGAATACCTTGCGCATCGTCCAGATCAATGGCCCCTATTACAAGAACATCGTGCAGAGCAAGGATCTCATCGCCGATATCCTGCCGCCTCCGGAGTATTTGATCGAGACCTACATGACCATCTTGCAGATGGCCTACGAGACGGAGGCGGACAAGCTTCCCGCGATGATCGACAAATGCAAAGCCTTGCGGAAGGACTATGATGATCGCCGCAACTTCTGGCTCAAGGATTTGCCCGAAGGCCCCATGAAGACCACCTTGCTGGAAACCTCGTATCGCCCGGGGTTGGAACTGCTGGAAATCCGCGATCGCGAATTTATCCCTCTGCTTCTCAAAGGCGATCGCGCCGGGGCGCAAAAGTTGGTGCAAGGCGTAATCCGCGAGAAGTACGAGCAGCATCGCGCCGCCATCGATCAATTGGTGACCCTCTCCAACGAAAAGTACGAGCAGGACGAGGCCGCCGCCTCCAGCATCGTGCGTATTCGGGCCTGGGTATTGGGGGGATTCGGGATCGCCATCATCGGGGTGGTGGTTATGCTCTGCGCCTACTTCATCCGCCAGATCACCGGCAGCCTGACGCGAATCTCCCATGGACTGGATCAGGCTTCCCGTCAGCTCTCCAGCGTTAGCCAACAGATGAGCGCCAATGCGGAAGAGACCTCTTCGCAAGCCACCGTGGTGTCTTCCTCCAGCCACCAGGTGAATCAAAGCGTGCAAACGGTCGCCAGCGGCACGGAGGAGATGACCGCCAGCATCCGCGAAATTTCCAAGAGCACCGCCGAATCGGTGCGCGTGGCCGATAACGCCGTGCGCCGCGCCGACGAGACCAACGAGAACGTCGCCAAACTGGGCCGCAACAGCGAAGAGATAGGCAACATCATCAAACTGATCACCTCCATCGCCGAGCAGACCAATCTGTTGGCTCTTAACGCCGCCATCGAGGCGGCCCGCGCAGGCGAGGCCGGCAAAGGCTTCGCCGTGGTCGCGAACGAGGTGAAAGAGCTGGCCAAGGAGACGGGCAAGGCCACCGAGGACATCGGCCGCAAGATTATGGCCATCCAAAGCGATACCCAGGGCGCGATTTCCTCCATCACCGAGATCTCCAACATCATCCGTCAGATCAGCGATATCCAGAACACCATCGCCAGCGCGGTGGAAGAGCAGACCGTCACCACCAACGAGATCGCCAAAAGCGTATCCGAGGCGGCCCGCGGCACCTCGGAAATCTCCAGCAACATCAGCGGCGTGGCCAAGGCCGCGCAGGGCACCGCCATAGGGGCGGGCGATACCAAGAAATCGGCCGACGAACTCGTACGCATGCTGTCCGAATTGCAATCCTTCGTGGGATGAGCGTGGAACGCCGCATCCGGGTCCTGATCGTCGACGATTCGGTGGTGGCCTGCAAGGCCCTCTCCGACGTCTTGGCGACCGATCCGGGCATTGAACTGGCAGGCATGGCGCATTCGGGCGCTTCGGCTCTGGCCAAGCTTCCGCAATGCGTGCCCGATGTGGTGATCCTGGACGTGGATATGCCAGAGATGGATGGTCTGCAGACCTTGGCCGGTATCCGCAAGGGACATCCCCGGTTGCCGGTCATCATGTGCAGCGGTCTCACCGAGGCGGGAAGCGCCACCACGGTGAAGGCCTTGCTCGGCGGCGCCTCCGACTACGTTACCAAGCCTCGTGGCGCGCGCGCGCAGGGCTCCTTTGCCAATTTCCAAAAAGAGGTGTTGGACAAGATCCATACCTTGTGCCCTTACGGCAATTTGCCGCACCCGGCCGCGCCCGTGCCCGCCGAACCGGCCATTGTTGCATCCACCGCCGTGGCGGCGCCGCGCGCCCGTATCGATGTGGTGGCAATCGCGGTTTCGACCGGAGGGCCCAAGGCCCTCGCCGAGGTCATACCGAATCTGCCCTCGGATTTCCCCGCGCCTATCCTGATCGTCCAGCATATGCCTCCGGATTTCACCAAGTCCTTGGCCGAAAGCTTGGGCAAGCGTTCGGCTTTGTCCATCGAAGAAGGCCGGGCGGGCGCCGCGGTGGTTCCGGGCAAGGTTTATCTCGCCCCGGGCGGCCAGCATATGGTGGTCGTGCGCTACGGCGCGCGCTATGAATTGGCCTTGCACGATGATCCTCCCGTGTTGTCCTGCCGTCCCTCCGCCAACCTCCTTTTCCAATCGGCCGCGGCCGCCTATGGAGCTTCGGTTCTGGGCGTGGTGATGACCGGGATGGGCCAGGATGGCGCCGATGGCGCCGCCGCCATCCGCAAGGCGGGAGGCATGATTTTCGTTCAGGATGAGGCCAGCAGCGTCGTATGGGGGATGCCGGGGGCGGTGGTCAAGGCCGGTCTCCAGCATCGGGTCATCCCTTTAAAAAGCCTGGCGGGCGTGATTCACGGGGCCGTATTGCAAAGCCGCGGCCGGAATCGGGAGGCCTCTGGTGGCGATTAGCCCGTCGGATTTCGATTTCGTGGCCGCGCTGGTTCACCGGCGCCTCGGCATTCGGTTAGAGCCGGACAAAGGCTATTTGGTCGAATCGCGATTCCGGCGCATCTACGAACGCATGGGCATGCGTACCGTTGGCGAATTCGTGGAGCGCCTGCGGGCAGGATCCCCCGAAACCTTGCTGATCGAGGCAATGGAGTCTTTAACCACAAATGAGACCTATTTCTTCCGGGACGGAACGCCTTTCGATGTACTGAGGGACAAAGTGATGCCCCGGGTGCTGGAAGCCAAACGAAGCGAACGCGCGCTCAACATCTGGTCGGCGGCCTGCGCGACCGGCCAGGAACCCTATAGCATCGCCATGACCTTACGCGAGGCGTTCCCGCAGCTTAGCGATTGGAACGTCCAGATCTTCGCGACCGACGTTGCAGCGAGCGTGCTGGACAAGGCTCGTGCCGGGCTTTTCACCCAAGCCGAAGCCAATCGAGGATTAACGCCAGCCATGCTCCAGAAGTATTTTTCCCGGGAAGACCAGGCTTGGCGAATGCGCGAGGATATCCGCCGCACCGTGAAATTCTGGCCCGTAAACCTTTGCCTCGAATGGCCAGTCTTCCCGCGTATGGACGTGATTTTCCTCCGGAACGTGCTGATTTACATGGACGAGACCGCAAAGCGCTCCATCTTCGCGCGCGCCCATAAGCTATTGCGTCCCGAGGGCTTCCTGTTCCTCGGCGCGGCCGAAAGTACCTTCAACTTAGGAGACTTCTTCCGGAGGACGGAGTGGGAAGTATCCGGCTGCTTCCGTCCGGTGGCGGTGTAGATGAAAGAGATCCAATTGCGGGAAGTTATCGGGAAAAGCCTTCCGAAAATCGCCGCCGCCTCGATTAACGCCGTTTATCCAATCCGTTTCCAGGCATTGGAAGAGCCCTCGCGCGATTATACCGTGGACGGGCAAGCGGTGGGCAGTCAACTCAACTATTCCCGGAATTTCCAAGTGTGCGCCTTTTTAATTACGGAGGCGAGCCAAATTTTCAAGTTGGGCCAGCGGGCTTTTCCCAAGCAAGGGCATATGGAAAGCCTGAAGATGGTGGTTTCGGCCAATGGGGAAGCGCTCAATACCATCATGAGCAAGGTGGCTTACCTGATGGGGAAGATGGACGAGGACACGGAAGTCGCCACTACTCACGCGTGTAATTACGCTCCGGCTCATTTCAAGGCCCGATGGAGCGCATTGAAAAAGCGCAAACCGCTTTTCAGCAGCGCGGCATCGTTCCGGGTCTCTTCCCGCAAACCCCGGACGAAGGCGTCGATGCCGGCGGCTTCCGGGCGCCCGTACCTTTCGTCCTTGATATCGATATCGTGGATGATTTCCGCTAGCGCCGCCAATCCGGGGGTTTTGCCTAGGGCGAAAGTTTTAAGCAGGCTTTCGAAAGTACAGTTCTCGCCATGATGGCCGAATACCGCCCCTTCCATATCGAAGGGCAGGGCAGGAGGGGCCACGGATCGGGCGCTCTTCGTCCCCACGAATCCGAAGCGGGCTTTGGGATCGATGAAGGTGCGGATGAGCCAAGCCGAAGCCAGGCGATCAACGTGCATTCCGGCCCGAGTCACCCATTTCCGGCCCCGGTAATCGCGTGCATTCAGTCCCGACGGAGCGAGGGCGGCCGGGAGCGCGCTGCCTTCTTTTCTTTCCAGCGATTTCTTCAGGGCATCCAACTGGCCTTTTATGGCAGCGGCTGCCTTGGATGGGAAATAGTCCCGTTTGGCGATGGACCCATGGGACCGGATTAAATCTTGCAAAGACGCGCGCATGGCTTGGATACGTTCCGCCGATCCCTTCTTCCGGGCCTGGATCAATTGGCGGTGGAACGCGGCGAGTTCTTTTGAGAACCCGAGATACTCCTGATCCCTGGCTGCTTGGAATAACCGGATGAATTCCCGATCCTCCGCGCTCGCATGGGTGGCCGTCATCAAGGAGGCTTTTCCGCCTCCATCCACTATGGTCTGGCGGATCCATTCCAGATCTTCCTCCGTTTCCCGGTTTTTCGGAAGCGCGTAGACGCTCCCTTTCAGATTGATGGCGCCAAGGGCCTGGAGCCGACGCCAAACCCGGACCCGCAGATTGGAACGGGACACGGAAACTTCGAACATCAATAGCAGCCATTCCCGGGGTTTCGCGCTCATGCCTTCGGTATCCTCGACGAAAAAAATAGATTGAAACGGGTATTTCAAAAAAGTAATACCTATTTCAGGAAACGAGCATGGAAACGCCCGCCGCCGAAAAGATCGCATTGGAAAGGGAAATGGAAGAGTATACCCTGTCCCAACTCCTGGTCTACTTCCTAAAGCTCGGAACCTTGGGCTTCGGGGGCCCGATAGCCCTGGTCGGCTATATGGATCGGGACCTCGTCGGCGAACGGCGATGGATCTCCAAGGAGCAATACCTGCGCGGCCTCGCCGTCGCGCAGCTCGCGCCCGGCCCGCTGGCGGCCCAACTCGCCATGTATATCGGATACCTGAAGGGCGGAATCCCGGGATCGGCCCTGGTCGGATTCGCCTTCGTGATCCCTTCCTTCCTCATGGTCGTGGCTTTGGGATGGTTGTACGTCCGGTTCGGCGGGATAGCCTGGATGCAATCCGCCTTCTACGGGATAGGCGCGGCCGTCATCGGCATCATCGTCAAGTCGGCCCATAAGCTCACCAAGCTGAGCCTGAAGAAGGACCCGCTCCTTTGGGGGTTATTCGCGGCCGTCGCTTTCGTCACCGCCTACACCGAGAAAGAGATCGCTTGGCTGTTCCTGGCGTGCGGGCTCGTGACCTTGGGCGCTCGCCTTTCCGGCCGGCCGGGCGTTCGCAAGGCGCAAACCCTGCTTGCGCCTATCGGTTTGGCATTCGCGCAATCGGCGCCCGTTCCCGCGGCGGTCGGGTTGGGTAAGCTATTCCTCTATTTCGTGAAGGGAGGGGCATTCGTATTCGGCAGCGGATTGGCCATCGTGCCTTTCCTATACGGCGGCGTGGTCCGGGAATACCATTGGCTCAACGAGCGGCAGTTCCTGGATGCGGTTGCCGTGGCCATGATTACGCCGGGACCGGTGGTCATCACCGTCGGATTCATCGGATTCCTGATCGCGGGGCTGCCTGGAGCCTCCGCGGCCGCGGCCGGCGTGTTCGCGCCTACATGGTTTTTCGTGGTCATCCTGGCACCTTACTTCGAAAAACACGGGAAGAACCAAAAGTTGGCTGCCTTCGTGGAGGGCGTGACCGCCGCCGCGACCGGGGCCATCGCGGGCGCGGTTTTCGTATTGGGCAAACGTTCCATCGTGGATCTCCCGACGATCCTCATCGCCCTGGCCGCTTTCGCCGTCGTATTCAAGACCAAGTTTCCGGAGCCCATCCTTATCCTCGCGGCAGGCGCTTTGGGGTGGACGCTCCGTCATTTCGGGATAGGAGGGTAACATGCGGGTTTCATCGGGTGTTTGCGTGGCTATGGTAGTGGCCGGTTCGTTGGCGGCGTACGGGAAGGACCTGCTTTCCGATACGAGCAGGATCCAATCCCTCACGGGAATGAAAGGCGCGTGGAACGCGAAGGAAGGCGTCTTTAAGGTCTCCAGCCCGCGCACCGACCTCCCCGTTTCCGTGGACGGATTCGCGATGCCGCCCTTCATGGGGCTAACGACTTGGGTGGGATTCTTTGATGGCGGGAAGGCCGAGGCCATGATCATGGGGGATCTGGTCCTTTTCCAGGACGAAGTCGATCCGGTGCTGGACGCCTTGCTCGCGAGCGGCGTGCAGGTGACCGCCTTGCACAATCATTTCTTCTACGACAATCCCAAGGTGTACTTCATGCACGTTTCCGGGGACGACAGCTTGGCCCGCCTGGCAGGGGGCGTGGGCAAGGCCATGGAGGCCGTGAAATCGATCCGCAAAGCGCATGCGGCCTTGCCGCTCGCCTTCGAGGGCCCGGCTATCGGGAGCCCCAGCGCCATTACCCCAAAGCCCCTCGAGGCCGTCTTCGGGCAAGAAGGGGAGAAGAAGGACGGCATGATCAAGTTCATCTTCGGCCGTAAGACCCGCATGCCCTGCGGATGCGAGGCCGGGAAGGGGATGGGCGTGAATACCTGGGCGGCTTTCGCGGGGAAAGACGAAGCGGCGTTGGTTGACGGGGACTTCGCCATGCGGGAAGAGGAAATCCAGGGCGTGCTCAAGGCCCTGCGCCAGGCCGGCATCCACATCGTCGCCATACACCAGCATATGATCGAAGAGAAGCCGAGGATCCTTTTCCTGCATTATTGGGGCAAAGGCAAGGCGGCGGAATTGGCCCAAGGGATCCGTTCGGCGCTCGCGACCCAAGCGAAAGACTGAGAATGCGCGTAATTGCCCCGCGGTTCCACCCGGCGCTGCTCCTCTTCGCAACCGCCGTCTTCGCGACCTCGCCTACCGCTTTGATCGTCTTGCCCGGCGTGTCGGGGCGAATCGATCATCTCGCCCTGGATGCGGCGGGTAAAAGATTGTTCGTGGCCGCATTGGGCAATAATTCGGTCGAGGTGGTGGACCTCTCCGCAAGCAAGCCCATCCGTTCACTGCAGGGACTGGCTGAGCCCCAGGGCGTCGCGTATATCCCGGCATCGGGCCATCTTTATGTCGCCGATGGGGGCGATGGCAAAGTGATTGTCTTCGACGCCAAGACCTTCGAACGCTTGCGGATCCTGGAACTGGGAAGCGATGCGGATAACGTACGCGTCGATCCCCATGGGGAACGGGTTTATGTCGGGTACGGGGACGGGGGAATCGCCGCCATCGAGGATGCTTCTGGCAGGATCGTTTGGAGGGCTACGCTTCCGGGTCATCCCGAGGCCTTCCAATGCGAATCATCGGGTTCGCGCCTATTCGTCAATATCCCGGATGCCGGAGAGATCGCCGTGATCGAAAAGGATCATGGCCGCCTCATCGCGCATTGGAAAACCGGGGATCTGAAATCCAATTTCCCGATGGCCTTGGATGAAGCCGGACATCGCCTTTTCGTAGGATTCCGTAGCCCGCCGGCGCTCGCCGTTTTCGACGCGGACAAAGGGAAAATGCTGGCTCGGGAAACGATCCATCGGGATGCCGATGACGTGTATTGGGATTCCGCTTCCACCCGGATTCTGATCGCCTGCGGAGAAGGGATTCTGGATCGCTTCACGGGGACCGGGCCTCAAGCCCTGAAAAGGCTGGAACCCATATCGACCAGGAACGGAGCCCGCACCGGCATTTTCGATCCGGAAGATAAGGTCTTCTACCTCGCGATTCCGAAGCGATGGAACTCGGCGGCGGAGATCCGGGTTATCCCCCTTGAGTGAAACCGGGTTGGCCGAGAGTTAACTTTGCCGGTAAAATGCGTCCCTTCATCCTCGCGATCCTTTCCGCATTCCTATTCGGCCTTTCGACGCCCTTAAGCAAAGGGTTGCTCGCGCATTGGACCTCGCAACAATTGGCCGGACTGCTCTACTTGGGCGCGGCCTTGGGAGTGTCTTTACCGCTGGTCATCAGTCGCGCGGGCTTCTTCTCCGCCCGCCTCGGTAAAACGAATTTCCTCAGGCTTGCCGGCGCCATCCTTTTCGGCGGTATCTTGGGCCCCCTTTTCCTATTAGCCGGTCTCAGCCTCGCTTCCGCATCATCCGTTTCGCTCTGGCTCAACCTGGAAATGGTCGCGACCTCGGTCCTCGCCGTACTTCTGTTCCGGGATCACTTGGGATTCCGGGGGTGGTCGGGGGCCGCCTGCGTTCTGGTGGCGGGCGTACTCCTGTCCTGGGGCGAAGGCGCCGCCGGCCTGCGCGCGGGAGTGTTCCTGGGCGCGGCCTGCATTTGTTGGGGCATGGACAATAACCTGACGGCCTTGATCGATGGGTTAACGCCTTTGCAGAGTACGTTCTGGAAAGGACTGGTGGCGGGAAGCGTGAACCTCGCATTAGGCCTTTGGCTGGCGCGGATTCCCGACCCGTCCCGCGCGGGGCTTTTCGGCGCCCTGGGCCTGGGTGCGATTTCCTACGGGGCCAGTATCGTCCTTTACATCAAGGCCGCGCAGGCCTTAGGGGCCAGCCGAAGCCAAATGATTTTCGCCTCGGCGCCTTTATTCGGATGGCTCGGTTCGGCGGTTTGGCTCCGGGAGGGCTTGACGCCTATGCAGGGATTGGCGTTCGGATTCCAGGCGTTGGGAACCTTCCTCCTTTTCAAAGACCGGCATAGTCATGCCCATTTCCATGAAGCCATGGCGCATACCCATGAACATCAGCATCAGGATGGGCATCATACCCATTCGCATCCCGGGTTAACCGGGAATTTCCGCCACACCCATCCGCATACCCACGAACCGCTTTCCCACTCCCATCCCCATTGGCCGGATCTCCATCATCGGCACGCCCACTCCTGAATTGTTATGCGGCCAGCCTCCAATAGGTATTAGGGATTCAATTCCACGACACCGCTTAATCCCATTAAGCGTTTTTCCGGGAGCCCGACCGTGGATTTGCGGGCCTTGAGCCGGATATTCCCGGGCAACGCCTATATTTCCAAGGTATCCGCGGGGAAGGCGGGTCTGTATGGATTCCATCTACGCCTACACCGATTACCGCCAATTCCTGTCTGACTTCTATCGCGAGAAGAAGGCCGCCAATCGGCATTTTTCCCATCGCCATGTCGCGGCTAAGGTAGGGATCAAATCGACCGGGCATTTTTCCCTTATCCTACAAGGGAAGGCGAATATCTCCCCGGAGCTCAGCCTCCGCCTCGGCGAGTTCATGAAGCTGCGCAAGCGGGAGGCGGAATATTTCGAATCGATGGTGGCTTATGGCCAGGCCAAATCGGATGCCGCCCGCCGCAAGGCCTGGGAACGCCTCGTCTCCCACAAGGAATGCCGGGTCGACATCGTGGAACCGGACCGATTCGAGTACTATGAAAAGTGGTACTATAGCGCGGTGCTGCGCATGCTCGATATCTACCCGTTCTCCGGCGATCATGCCAAACTGGCCCGCATGCTGGATCCTCCCATCACCCCGGCCGAGGCGAAGAAGGCCATCTCCCTGCTCGCGCGCCTGGACTTCATCCGACCCAGGCCCGATGGCCGGTTCGAAACCACCGCGCGCACCCTTAGCACCGGCTACGCCGCGCGCTCGCCGCATATCACCGCGTTCCTGAAGCAATCGGCCGACCTGGCCCTGCGTGCCATCGAGGCCTTCCCCCGGCCGGAGCGGAACATCTCCAGCGTCCATTTCAGCGTATCCGAAGAAACCTTCCGAAAAATAGAGCAGGAGGCGCGGGACTTCCGGCGTAAGGTCATGGCCATGGCTGAAGCGGATACGGCGCCCACGCGGGCTTATCAATTTAGCACCCAGATCTTCCCGCTTTCGGGCCGTTCCCCCAGGACGAGGCCGGGATGAAGCGGATCCTCGCCTGCCTGTTCTTCTCGGGCATCGCCTTGGCCTGTTGGCGTTGCGAGGGCGGCGGATCCTCGGAAACGGAAGGATTGACCCTCGCTGGCCGGGTCGTCGATTCCGCCCAGCATCCCTGGCCCCGCGCCCGCGTCGCTCTTTTCCCGGCGGCTCCGGCTGGCCGGGCCGACAGCCTGCCCGCGGCGATGGATTCCACGCGCAGCGATGCCGCCGGCCGCTTCGCCTTCCGCGGCGTCGCGCCCGGCTCCTATTCCGTAACCATCCTGTCGGAAGATTCCTCCCACGCGGCCATGCGCGCGGGGATCGAAGTCGCCGGCGACGATAGCCTGGAAGCATTATCCCTGCGTCCCGCGTCGTCGCTTACCGGCCAGGTTCCGCCGGGATTCCCGTACAGCCGCGCCAAACAGGTCGGCTTGCTCGGCACGCCGTTCGGCAGCCCGGTTTCCGCGGACGGCAGCTACCGGATTACCGGTATCACCGAAGGGACCTATCCCTTGGGCCTGATCCTGCGAACGGCGGAAACGCCCTCAAATCCGTCCGTCATCGGCGCGCTGGATACGGTGCAAGCGCTGCCGGGGCAAGCCATCGTCGCCCCGTCCCTCCAGGTCCCCGCCTTGCCCGGCACGGGTCCTTTCCTCGTCGATGACTTTGCCGATTGCGATCTGCGGAATTCCCTGCGGGGCCTATGGTGGACCGGGGGCGACGGGGCGGATTCCCGCGTGCCCAGGTTCGATGCGGCCGATCCCCAGGACGGCTCCGGCGGATGCGCGGCGCGTTTCACCTTCGCTTTCGGGCACGCGGCCCAGTACCCTTTTGTCGGCATCGGAACCTACTTCTGGCCCTATACGGACTCCTTGCCCCGGGCCGTGGATTTCACGGGAGCGACGGGGATCTCGTTCCGGATGAAAGGCAGCGGCGTCGCCATGGAGGTGCTCCTGCAATCGTCCGTCTCGGGGATCGTATCCGGCCAGGGCTTCAACATCGATAGCATCCCCGCGACGTGGACTACCTACAGCCTTGACTTCGGCGCCGACATGAAAGACAGCTACGACTCCGCCGATATCCGCAGTTGGCGGCAAAGGCGGAAGGCGATTACCCATATCCAGTTCGATGCCATCCCCGCCGCGGGAATCGATACCGGCACCATCTGGATCGACGACTTGCGCATCCTGCGGCCTTAGCATCCCGCGGCCGTAAGCCCGGATCCGCTTTACGGCATTGAGCGGAATCGGATCTCCGCCGCTTGCCTGGCGCTTCGGCTTCCGATATGTTTCCGGACGGAGGTGGATATGGCAAACCGCATCGGCATCCATGGGCTCGGTCTCGCCTTCGCATTGGCCGCCTTCAACGGCGCGCGGGCCCAGGCTCCCGCCATCTACGAGGAATTCAACGGCTGGTCCGGTACGACGTCTCCGGACGGGATCTGGCGCCGTAACGGGGATTGGACCGCGACCGGCGGCAACCTGTTCACCCTGGACGATGCCACTTTCTCCCCGACTTACGCAGGGAAACCGGGAGGTTACCTCACCCTTACGGTGAGGGCCGGCAAGCTCCAGGGCGGGGAAGTCCAGACCCTGGGCGGGGGCGATGGCATCGGCTTCAAGTGCAATTACGGGTACTACGAAACGCGCATGAAGCTGCCCAACATCCCGGGGATCTGCGCCTCCTTCTTTCGCATCGGGAAGGAGTACGACGGCAATCCGGAAATCGACATCGAGTTCCTGACCCCCGATTTCGCGAACACCCCGGGCAAAGGCAAGGTCCGGTGCATGTTGCATCCCGGCGATGGCGGGCCGCAGAACCTGCCCTTCAATCCCTCCGAGGATTTCCATCGGTACGGCTTCCTCTTCACTCCGAACAGGGTGCAATGGACCGCCGACGGCAAGGTGATCCAGACCTTGGACAACGTGGCCCTGGGAGGCGACGGCATCATCATGATGAACGCGTGGACGGGCAATGCCAATTGGGGCGGGGGACCGCCGGCCCAGGACGTGCAGGCGATCTACGATTGGGTGAAGTATTGGCCGGACGCCACGGCCATACCCGCCGATGCCGCGCCGGTGCGGCCCACTATCCAGGCCGCACGCGGCACATCGAGTGCTTTTCTGATCTTCCCGTTAGCGATGGAGGGAATGTACGGTATCGCCGCCCATGGCAAGGGGAAAGGAACAGGGATTTTCGGGCTCACCGGCCGCCGCTTGGGCGATGACGCATCACTCGCGCGGCGACCGCATGGGAATTGAGCCTCCCCCGGAAATCGCAATGAAGTTGTTCCGAGGGGTCGCGCTTTCGCTCGCCCTCTGGCTTCCCTCGCAGGCCGACCTGCGCGACTCCGTGTCCCAATTCGGGATTACCTGGGTCTTCGATAAGCCGCATGAGACCGGGCAGTTCGCCAACGGCGATTGGTGGGTGGTGGGCCCGGTAACGGCGGTATCGGTTTTGCCCGCGCCGGCCGGGGGCCGCAACGGATCCATGCTCAACCCGGAAGTGGGCTCCCAGGCGTATGATTCCCGGGGCGGCGCCTACGATGCCGCCCGGCAGGCTGGGTTCCCGCTCCAGCTCCAACCGATCCAATCCCTGGTCTCTTCGGTCAGCCATGATACTTCCACCTGCTCCCAGGGAGGCCTCCCCGGTTATCCCACCTATAACGGCGACTGCCAACGCGGTCCCGTGCGCACCCAGGCGGTATTGACCGTGCTGGCCTCGCCTCCGCCTCCCGGAACCTTCCGGCCCCCGTATGCGGGAACGGCCTACAAACCGCTCTTCACGGCATCCCGCATCTGCTGGGGCCTTTTGCCCAAGCTGCCCGTCCCCGCCACCGCCCCTGCGGCGGAAGCGGTCCTACGCCATGTGGAGCGCCCATGGATCGATCATCTGGATTCCTGGGAGCTCCAGTATTCCTGCGCGACCGGGAACATGTTCTGCTATGGGAGGGAAATCGCCGACATCGTCTCCGAGGTCTCGCAATACGTGCTTTTGGGAACCCCTTCGCAACAGGCATTGGCCATCCGGCTGATCCAACTCGGGATAGACGACTTCGGCGTGGTCCGCGCGGGCGGTTCCTGGCCCGCGGATGGCGGCCACATGAGCGGCCGCAAATGGCCCGTGTTGTTCGCCGGCCTGATGCTGGATGATCCGGCCATGAAGAAGCCGGGCTCCTTCGGTGGTGAAGATGGGCAGACCTATTACGGGGCACAGGGGAAAGCCCTGTGGGGCAAGATATGCCAGTATGGCTACCAGTATTTCCAGAACGGTTGTACGGGAAACGGATCCAAGGATTGCCGGGATCCCCAGGCGCTGGTGGATGGTTGCGACGATTATCGGATTTGCTGTACCTCCCATACCTGGGTGGGGCAGGCCCTGGCCGCGCATATCCTGCGGGCCGAGGACGATTGGGATCATCCCGCTTTCTTCGACTACGTGGATCGCTGGGTGGCCGAAGGCGGCGACAAGGGCGGGGACTTCGTCGGGAGCATGTGGGATGCGTATCGGAACAAGCTTCCCGCGCCGGGAACCTGCGCGGCATCTTCGGTCTTGCGGTCGGGCAAGATGCCTACGCGGAGACATGCGGCGAATCCGGCTTTACGCGGGCATTCCTGCGATGGCCGGGCGGTCCTAAAAACCGGGACCCGTCCGTGAATACGAGGGATATGGAATGGTAAGGCCGGGGGGAATGGTCAGGACGTACGGGGCAACTTGAGGTTCCACTTCTCCCAACGCGCGGTTCGCGACCAAGATGCGCGCGAATGAGGTGTTGGGTAGGCTGATCGTAAAGGGAGGCTCGAATTCGACCAAGGCTCCCTGGGCCCCCGTCAACAGGAGGCAAATGAGGGCCAACAGAACCGGATAGCTTCTCCCGCCCAGACCGTGACTGACTCCCTGCCTGATCTGCATCATGGCTCCTCCGAAATGGAAAACGCGGCGTCTTCCAGAATAGAATAAATCCACGAATGCCGGCCGCCGGAATCCTCGCGTTGCCCTTCCTCCGGAGTCATGGAATGATTGATGGGGATGGGAATTCGATTTAACTTTTCGCGTGATCATGAGCCAATCCAAATCCAAAGAGGGCGGCATGGCGCAAGAAGGGACTTCGCAGAATTGGTGGCAGACCTTGCCCGGCGTGATCACCGCCACCGGCAGCCTGCTCACGGCGATCACCGCCCTGGTCGTCACCCTGCATCAGACGGGCGTTCTAGGCAAGCGTGACGGGGTCGAAAAAAAGGAAACGATTGCGCAGGATCACGCGGCCGGGAGCGCTGCGGAAGGCACCCAACCGAATACCGGCGAGGACCGGCTAAAGAACCCCATCGTTCCGCAGACCGGGACGAATGGCGGTGCGGCGACTACGGCGCCGGCCTCCCCGCCCTCCAGCTCCGGATATGACCCGCAGACGGTGCTCAGCGCGCTCAAGGCCGCCAACATCGGCGTCAGCGTGGGGGAAAAGCAACTCCTCGACTGGCTCGCCGCCGATGACCGCACCTATCGCCGCATCGCCGACATCTCGCTCGATATTCTCGGCGACAAGCGGATGAATGGCCTGGCTCCCGATATCGACGTAATCAAGTTCCACTATCTCGAATTGCTGCATCGCGACGGTAACGGAGTCCTGCCTCTCGGCGAGCACGTGAACAGACCTCTACTCAAGCAGGCCATCCTGATGGCGTCGAATGAAAAGAACGGCGGCAACCTGCAACGCTTCGAGCGCGCGTTGGCGAAACGTTAAGGTTTTCGATAGCCCCTTAGTTTATCGAACCCCTTCCGGCTCCCGATCAGAAGGAGCGCAATCCAAATTCCCGAGGCTAGCGTCGCGGTCGCGACCCGGCCACCCGGCAGCGGGAAGAATGCCCCCTGGAGCAGGAGCAGCGGTCCCTGCATGGGATGGGCGATGAGCCAGCCACCCGAAGCGAAACCGAAGAAGGGCAATAGCGGGGGCACCAAAAGCAGCAGGGACGCCAGCAGCCGCGTGATCACCGCCCGCCCCTTCGGCGCATAGGCCACCACCAGGAAGGCGGCCAGGGAAAGGATCGCCGTTTCCCCGCAAACCCCCAGCATCAGCGAGCTCCAAGAAGCGATCTGTTTGCCCGCCACGAGGGCGATAAGCGGATTTTGGATCGCCGCCAGGAGCCCGAGGGAGGCGCAGCGGGCCGCAAGGAATTCATGGGGCCTCAATGGGGTCAGATCAAGGGCCGAAAGTACCCCGGCCTCCCGCTCGCTCGCGGTTTGGCGCAGCCCCAAGGAAAAGGCCAGCAGGAAAGCGTTGAGGAAGATGAAGGCGGGGGAGAGGATGTATTCCGACGCCCCATGGGTGGAACGCAAGGCGATGCCCCATACGGCGAGGGCCGCCAGAGCGGTCCATACGTAACGCGCGCGATACTGGACCAGAAGGTCGCGGCCCAGCGCCGCGGAAACGCGTCCCGGCATGCCTTTCATGATCCGGCTCCTTCGTTGCCCAGCCGTATGGCCCGGCCGCACAACCCGGCCGCCCAGGCCCCGTCGCGGGCCGCCAGCACCGTGGCCAGGCCTTCCGCCTTCCGGCCGCGCAGGGCCTCGCCCAGGCGATCGGAGGCGGTAGGGGAAAGCCCCTCCGGCGGGGTATCCAAGTATAGGAAGGCGGGACGGTGGAGTTGCGCGCGCGCCAAGGCGATCAAGAAACGATCATCGGATTCCAAGGCGGAGGCGCGCTTGCGCGCGATGCCGGCCAACCCCATCCGCTCCAGGGCCGCGCCCGCGGCGGCCGGCTTTCCTTCCCGGTATAGGCGCGCGTGGCTTTCCAGGTTTTCCCGGGCCGTCAATTGCGGCGTCAGCCCGACGGGATCCAGGACCGCGCCGGTCAGTTCGAAGAATTCCCGGCTCCAATCCCCCAGCTCCTTTCCCTGGAAAAGCACGTGCCCGGAATAGCGGCGGATTGCCCCGGACAGGATGCGCAGCAGGATCGACTTGCCGGAATCCGCCGGGCCCGTCAATGCCAAGGCTTCACCCGCCGCTACGGAAAAGGATAGGCCCGTGAAAAGGATCCTGCGGGGATTTTTTTCCGGCCAGGCGAGTTCGCGGACTTCCAACATGGGTCGGAAAAGTATTAATTGCCGGATCAACGCGCGATTGGAAATGCGCGCGGTACGGCCCGTCGCTCCATTGACCGTTCCTTGTCGGTTTGGCATTTTTTGGATTCTACCTTCACCCTTTAACCCAAACGTATCAGAGGTCGGGTTCGATGATCCAGGACGCCTTCACGCAGTCTGACTATGCGATCAACATCACGGACCCGAAGGGGATCCTGCTGAAGGTCAATGACGCGTATTTGCGCCTGTATAAGGTCAGCGACGAATCGCAAATCCTGGGACAAACACAGAGGCTAATCCGCTCTCCCTTCACCCCGGACTCGGTGTACAAGGAGATGTGGAGCACCATCTCGGCAGGCAAGGTTTGGCGGGGCGAAATGGGGAATCGCGCCTTGGACGGATCGGACGTTTTCATCCACCTCACCATTTCGCCCATCCGTAGGGACGGCGAAATCGTCGGGTACATGGGTTTCTCCATGGACCGGGCGCAGCAAGTGGTCTTGGAGCGGCAATTGTTCCATGCCAATAAGTTGGTGGCGCTGGGAACCTTGGGAGCCGGACTGGCCCATGAATTGAACAACCCCTTGGCGAGCATCCTTTTAGATGCGGAATATTTGCGCGAGGCGGTTAACAAGATTCCCGATCCCGCCGATCGCCAGGCCGCGTTGGATGCATCCGATTCGGTGATCCGCGGAAGCGAACGCATCCGAAGGGTGCTGGAGCATTTGCTGAAATATTCCAAGAAGGACGAGTCCGCCGCGCCATCCGAAATCGATTTGGCCTCCCTGCTCGAAGAGAGCCTTCTCTTCGTGGAGCGTCAGTTGAAAAGCCGCGGCATAGACATCCAGGTCGAGTCGGCCCAAGGCATCCTGATTTCCGGGAACCGGACGCAGTTGGAATCCGTCCTCCACAACCTGATCGCCAATTCCCGCGATGCCTTCAACAACGTCAACGTCGTCGCCAAGCTGATCCGGTTTTCCGCTTTCTTCCGGGCCGAAGACAATATGGCCGTGATCGACTATCGGGACAATGCCGGCGGGATAGCCTCGGACGTGATGTCCCGCATCTTCGAGCCCTTCTTTACGACCAAGGGGGGAGAGGGGACCGGACTGGGGCTTTCCATCAGCAGCCAGGTGGTGGCCCAACATGGGGGAACGATTTCCTGCGAGTCGCAGGCGGGGGAGACCCGGTTCCGGATCCTACTGCCCGCCAAACTGGATCCCAACAAAGCCGCTCAGGCTTCCCGGCCGAAGCCTAAAGCCGCCCACGAGGCTTCCAGCGTTTTCGTCAAGGCTCCCTAGGCTTGAATAAGCCCAGCAGGAAAAGCACCGAAGCGATCGACACGGTGAGCGGCCCGGTGGGCTTGGCCCAGGCCAGCGAAAGGCCGTATCCGCCCACGGTGGAAACCACGGCCGTCGCGGACGCGATGGCGAACATCGTATTCAGGTTTTTCGCCCAGCGGCTGGCCACCGCCGCCGGAATGATGATCATGGATCCCATCAGCAGGACTCCCAGGTAGCGCAGGCCCAAAGATACGGTCAGCGAAAAGGTAAGCAGGTAAAGCAGGTTGATGCGGGGGACCTTGATTCCAGCCGTGTGGGCGATTTCCGGGGAAACCATGGAAAGCACCAATCGGGACCGCATCGCGAAGACGAATACGATCACGATGATTTCGCCCGCGAGGCCTATCGCGAACTCGGAGCCGGAAAGCCTGCCGGGCGTGCCGAAGAGCACGTCCATCAATTCCTCTTTGGTGGCCAAAAGCGAACCCACCGCCAGGGCGCTGGAGAACATGATCCCAGTCACGGTTTCGGTTGCGATGCGCGACCGGGTTTCCATGATCCAGATGAGGATGGCGCCGATCATCAAGGCGGCCAGCGCGCCCCAGAAAGGCTGGATCCTGAAGGCGAGGGCGATGCCTATTCCAGGCAAGGCGAGATGGGAAAACGCGTCCCCGGCGAGCGTCATGCGGCGCATGGCGGCGAAGCAGCCCACCAGCCCGGCCGCCACGGCCATCCCGATCGCGAGGATAAAGGTGCTAGTGGGAAGAGTGGTCATGGGAATGGAATTGGATGTCTTGGCCGTACACCTTGGTCAGGAATTCCGCGGCCAGCGACGATTTGGGGGCCCCGAACCAGGCTTCGCCGCGGGCGAGACACAGCACCTTGTCGGCGTAACGCCCGACCACGTTGAGCTCATGGGATATGAAGAGAACGGTGCAGCCCTGCTCGCGGATGCCTTGGATCAATTCGTAGAGCAAGGCCTGGCCGGGTTCATCGACCCCGGCCGCGGCTTCGTCGAGCATGAGTACGGTGGGATTGCGGATGAGGGCGCAAGCGACGAGAAGCCTTTGGAACTGGCCGCCCGAGAGCGTACCGATGGTAGTGTTGAGCAAGCCCGGATCCATGCCCACCTTCTCCAAGGCTTGGGGCAAATCCGTGCGCCCCGCTTCCGAGACCTTCGCCATGGAGGAGAGGAAATCGCGGCAGGTCACCGGTAAATTCCGTTCGATGTCCAACTTCTGGGGAACGTACCCCAGCCGCGTTCCCGCCGGCCAGGTAATGGCGCCCCCATGGGGCAAGAGGCCGATGAGGGTTTTGAAGAGGACCGTTTTCCCGGCTCCGTTAGGCCCGAGAATGGCAAGGGTGGTCCCAGCCTCCACCTCGAAGCTCAGGTCCTCGATGATGGTCTTACGTCCGAACCGGATGGATAAATTGCGAACTTCGAGTGCTAATCCCATATCCCTTGCCGATTCTTTCCCGGCAGGGTAAAGCTAGGTTCTTCCTTCCAACGCAACTACCCGCGGCCATGCTTCAGGGCATCTTGGAGGCAAGGATCTTCAACGCGGGGGGCGTTAACAAATGAATACGGATACCCAACCCCTATCAGGGATTCCCTCCCGCGCGAAACGGTTTTTCATAGGAGGATCAAAGGCCAATCCCTTCCGGCCAGGAGGAAAACATGTTTACGAAATCCGGCTCGGTTCCCGGGTGGATCCGGGATTTATCCGTATTTATCGTCTTCGTCATGAGCGGTTGTATGGTGACCGATTATCATAAAAATTCGTCCAGCGGTTTCCGACAGTCGAACCTGGTTTCCGACACCGCGGGAATTCCGGCCAAGTCCCAGGATGCGGACCTCGCCAATGCTTGGGGTATCGCGGTGGGCGCCGGCGGGACTTTCTGGATAGCCGATAATCACTCCGGAAAATCCACCCTATACGATCGCAATGGAAATACCCAAGGGACGCCGGTTTCCATACCGGGCGCCCATGATCCCGTTGGCGCGCCTACCGGCGTCGTTTACAATGCCACCCCGGATTTCCCGATGCCGGACGGAAGCGGCAAGGCGCTTTTTATCTTCGCCGGGGAAGACGGATCCTTATCGGCCTGGAATTCCGGGGCCTCCGCGAAAATCGTCGCGACCCCCTCCGATTCCGGGACCGTCTATAAGGGCCTGGCCATGGCCGCCTCCGCCGGGAAAAACTTCCTCTACGTCGCCAACTTCAAGGGCCGCGCCGTGGACGTCTTCGACGCGGCCTTCCATCGGGATACGACCATGTCCTTCCGGGATTCCACCCTTCCCGCCGACTACGGCCCGTTCAATATCGCCGTGATAGGCAACGATCTTTTCGTCTCCTACGCGAAACTGAATCCTCCCGACAACGAAGACGATCAAGCCGGCCCGGGCAACGGTTTCATCAACGAATTCAAGACCGACGGAACCCTCGTCAGGCGCTTCGTCTCGGGAGGGGGCCTGAACTCCCCATGGGGGATGGTTTCCGTTCCGGGTACCTTCGGCCCCTTCAAGGACGGCATTTTCGTGGGCAATTTCGGCGACGGATTCATCCACGTTTACGATACGCAGGGGAATTTGCTCGGCCAAGCGCAAGACTCGAGCGGCAATGCGATCTCGATCGAAGGATTATGGGGGCTATACTATTCATCGACCAGCGATTATGGCGGCGCCTCCAACCAGCTGTATTTCACGGCCGGCCCCGATGATGAAAACCATGGCGTCTTCGGGTATTTGGCGCCGCGATGAATGACCGGCGGGGGTTACGGTTGGCCCGATGCCAAAACCCCGCCCAGCCAACGGCTCAAAAGGATGGCTCCTTGATGGTTCAAATGGTATTGATCGTAGAACAGGCTCTCGGGAATCTGGGGCAGGGGATGGGTGAATAGATCCAGGAAAGTCGCCTTGGCATGCCGCTCCGTTTCCCGTTTCAAGCGGGCGCATAAGCGCGCTTCCATCACCATCGGCGTGGGGCCGCTGATGGCGGATATCCACGCCGTATCCAAGGGGGCGTTGAGGATGATGACGCGCTTGATCGGCGAACTATCGATCCAGTCCAGGGATTTCCGGAAGGCCTTCCAATTCCCGCCGTCCAATAAGTAGTCCCGTTCCAAGGACGGCATGCCCCACAGGTTTCCGTTTTTCCGGCCCTCGTACGGCTCGAAGCCGGCGCTCTCCGCAAGGCGGCGGGGAAGAAAGGTAAATCGTTTGCAACCACTATCCTTGGTGAACCATTTCGTTCTTGCCGCTTTCGCGAGGGCGGGAAGCATTTGCCGGATCCAGAAGAGCGGGTATGCCTTTGGCCGATGCAGCAGGGTCCGCAGATGATCCCCGAGGCTCCAATTCAAGAGAGTCACGATGGGAATGCCCTTGAAGGCCAGGTCATTGAACGCGTCCAGGCTGATGCTGATCACCAAGGTGGGATGGCCGGCCAAGGCTTCGGGGTGCTTGCGGAGCGCATTAACCAGTGAAGTGGGATCCCCGGACAAAAGCAGCCATTGCCCGAGATTGACGCACTTGCCATGCGTGGAGTCCTCGAGTATCGAGGGAATCAATTGATACAGCGCCCGGGAATCGCCGCCCACCAGCACATCCGCCTTCCCGTCCGGGTCCAGGAGGCAAAGGCTTTGTTCAACCGGAGACGAGCCGATGGCCGGTTCCTTGCCGAACAAGAAAGGCAGGGAAACCACCAGGATGAGAACTGCCAGCGTAGGAAGCACCAGGAAGGGCAGGACTACGCGGGTAAGGATTTTTTTGCGGACAAAGATGGCGATGGGGTGCTCCCGCTTGGAATCAGGACAGGGTTTCTTCCCGATTCCCGGATCGGATCCAGGCTTCGCCGTCCCGCAGGGTCTTGTAGCCCATGCCGTGGTCTTCGAAATAGCGCACCACTTCGTCGATGCCCGGCGAGGCCGGATGCGGGGATTTGTAGTGCGGGGCTACGCTGAAGGGGATGACTCCCAAACCTTCCCACGGCGTGGCGGGATCGATACCCGGGGGGACGGCCGCCGGGTCGTTGACCAATTCGATGCCGCGCAGGGTCGGAGCCAAAACCGCGATGCCGCCGCTATACCCGCCATAGACCAGGCTATCCGCCGCCAGGGCGTCGAGAAGGGCGGGGGCGAATCCGCTTTGGCGCATCTCTCGTAATAGGACGAAGGAGTTCCCGCCCCGGGACCAGACCAGGGAAACGGTCGCGAGCAAGGCGCGAAGGTTGGCCTCATCGCCTCCGGCTTGGCAATGCCGGCGTAGGTCCAGCTCCTCGGTCTCAAAACCCAGGCCTTCCAAGGCGGATATTTCCCTTTCGAGCCGGAACTTCCGGTCCGCCTCGGGCAGCAGATCGCAGGCGTTCGCGATGACCAACGCCCTTCCCTTCCCCGGACCCGCCGGAGAAACCAGTTCCACCAATTTAAGTGGTTGGTTTCCCAGGCGGTAGGAAGAGAGGTAAAGCCTCAAGGGAGTTCCAGCACCCACCTGTAGGCTTGCATGATATCGCGCCGGAACACGTCGGCGGTGCCCCACAGGTAAACGTGGAACTTCCTGAAGGTGGATTCCCCGCACACCCGGACTATCTCTTCGCGGTTGCGCTCCAGGTTCTGGGCCCAATGCTTGGCCGTGAGGAAATAGCTGTGCCGATCGTCCCATACCCCCAAGAGCCGGAAAGGCGTCTTCGCGAGGTGCTTCATGTAATCATGCAGGCACAAGGGCGAACAGTTGCCGGGATAGATGTGCTTGGTGATGAAGCTATGGAACTTGTACTTCTCGCGGCAGGCGCTGGCGTCCAGGTAGATCTTGCCGCCCGGTTTCAGCAGGCGTTGGTAGGTGGCCAGGGAACGGGCATAATCCGGCAGATGCTCCGTTACCCCAAGGTTCACGATGGCATCGAACTTGAATCCCGGTTCGTATTCGTACAGGTGGCAGTTGACCACCTCGGTGGGCAGTTTTTCCGCCTTGATCATCTTCTGCAGGAATTGCTCGCTCTCCCGCGAAATGGTGAGCGAGGTGACGCGGATGCCCTTCTTGCCGGCATGCTCGTTGAATGCGCCCCAGCCGCCTCCGATGTCCAGCACCCGGTCGCCGGCCTTGGCGCCAACGGCGTCGATGGCGAATTCGATCTTCCGGGTCATGGCGTCTTCCAGGCTTTCGTCGTCGCGGAGGAAAACCCCCTGGGAGTAGCAGCGGTGCCGGCCATCCAGCAAGCCCAGGTAAAGCTCCGGCGAATTGTCGTAATGCGTGGAGATGCCGGAACGGTCCATCTTCGTCTGGCCGAACAAGAGCGGCTTGGCCAGGTTCCACAAGTAGTAGAGGGGATGGTTATCCGTGGTCATATCGCGCATGGAATGCAGCGCATCCATGTCGCCGGTTATATCCATATGCCCGAGGATATAGGACTCGACGAAGGCGAGGCCATCGAGGGATGCGAATGCGGATACCCCGGTTTTATCCTGGATGGTTATCGTGAAGGCGGGTTCGCCCTGGCCGAACCGGAAGGGCTTTTCGTCGCGCCACCGGACATCGACCGGAACGCCGCGGCCGCTCGCATAGTAGCGGGCGCACACCTTCCGTAAGAGGTTGATCAACCTCGTGAAACTGGGATCAACCGGGATTTTATCCCTGCTTTTCCCCGTTGCGGTTAAGACTCCTTTGGTCTGAGATTGGGTCTCGGCTACTTCCATTTGAAATTCCGTTCAGATTGGTTTTTCCGAAAAGTCGTTAAGACCTTCAGGCGTTTCGGGCCTAACGGGTAAAATGAACAAAATCTCGCCCAAATAGAAGAGATAAACAGTTTAAATGACGAAATCTGACAGCAATCTGGGGTATTTGGGGGGCAATCGGGGCATTGGAGTCCGATTGCATAGGGCTTGAAATAAGCCGAGGGGGATGAAATAGGCCCCGGGCACATCTTTTGCGCTTGACCCGGTATTGACACGCCCGAGCCAGGATTGCAACGGGTGCAGCCTTCATTCCCTGAAGATTGGGATGCGAGACGAAAAGGATGGCATGCGCGGCAAGACAGATTGGCACACACCGGAGGGGAAACCTTCCCGCTTGAAAGGATAACCATGTCCCGTCCCTTGTCGATCATGGATGGAAACGAGGCGGCCGCCCACGTTGCGTACCGCACGAGCGAGGTCATTGCCATTTATCCGATCACCCCGTCCACGACCATGGGCGAATTGGCGGATGCCTGGGCCGCCGCGGGTATCAAGAACATGTGGGGTACGGTCCCGACCATCCAGGAGATGCAATCGGAAGGCGGCGCGGCGGGCGCCATCCACGGCGCGTTGCAGACCGGCGCGCTCTCGACCACCTTCACGGCGAGCCAGGGCCTGCTGCTGATGATCCCCAACATGTATAAGATCGCGGGGGAGCTTACCAGCACGGTGTTCCACGTGACGGCCAGGGCCATCGCCACCCACGGCTTGTCCATCTTCGGGGACCATAGCGACGTGATGGCGGCCCGTTCCACCGGATGGGCCATTCTTTTTTCGGGTTCGGTGCAAGAGGCCATGGACATGGCGCTCATCAGCCAGGCGGCCACCTTAAAGGGCCGGGTTCCCTTCATCCATGCCTTCGACGGTTTCCGTACTTCCCACGAGCTCAACAAGGTCGAGGTGCTGGGGGACGATATCATAGCGGCCATGATTGATCCCGACCACGTGCGGGCCCATCGCCTGCGGGGCCTAACACCGGATCGTCCCTTCATCCGCGGGACGGCCCAGAATCCGGACGTGTTCTTCCAATCCCGCGAGACCGTGAATCCCTATTACATGCGCCTGCCCTTCGTGGTGCAAGAAGCCATGGACAAGTTCTACTCCCTGACGGGACGGCGATACCATCTCTTCGACTACCTGGGCGCGCCGGATGCCGAACGGGTGGTGGTCCTCATGGGTTCGGCCGCGGAGACGATGGAGGAGACCTGCCGGGAGCTGAATGCCCGGGGCGAAAAGGTCGGCGTGATCAAGGTCCGCCTGTTCCGGCCCTTCTCGGCGGAAAGGCTGCTCACGGCCATGCCTTCCTCGGTGAAGGCCATCGCGGTGTTGGATCGCTGCAAGGATCCCGGGGCGCTGGGCGAACCTCTCTACCAGGACGTCGCCACCTCACTGGCGTCCTGTTGGTCCCGGGGCCTCGCTCCCTTCGCCGCTTTCCCGAAGCTGGTCGGCGGACGCTACGGACTGGGCTCGAAGGAGTTCACGCCAGGCATGGCCAAAGCCGTATTCGATGAGCTGAAAAAGCCTATCCCTAAGAACGCCTTCACCGTGGGCATCCACGATAACGTGGGGCACACCAGCTTGGATTGGGATAACGACTTCGATTTGGAGCGTAAGGATACCGTGCGGGCCACCTTCTGGGGGCTGGGCGCGGACGGAACGGTAGGCGCGAACAAGAATTCGGCGAAAATCATCGGGGAAGAAACCGACGGCTACGCCCAAGGCTATTTCGTGTACGACTCCAAGAAATCGGGCAGCCTCACCATCTCCCATCTGCGTTTCGGCCCCACTCCCATCCACAGCCCTTATCTCATCACCCGCGCCACTTTCACCGCCTGCCACCAATTCTCCTTCCTGGGGACCTTTCCCGTGCTGGATGCGCTGGAAGCCGGTGGAACCTTCCTGCTCAACAGCCCATTCGGGCCGGACCAGGTATGGGCGCATCTCCCGGTGGAGGTGCGTTCGCAAATACGCGAGAAGCGGCCGGAGTTCTACGTGGTGGACGCCTTCGCCCTCTCATCGTCCCTGGGATTGGGCCGCCGCATCAACACCATCATGCAAGCCTGCTTCTTCGCCTTGAGCGGGGTTTTGCCCCGGGACGAGGCCATGGCGAAAATCAAGGACGCCATCCGCAAGACCTACGGCAAGCGGGGCGAAGCCGTGGTCAACAATAACCTGGAGGCGGTGGACCGGGCCTTGGATGGCCTCCATAAAGTCAGCATCCCGGCGGAAGACCCGGATTTCCATGACGCCTCTAAACCGCGCAAGGGAGGAGCCGGAGCGGCGGAGGATGCCTTCGTCCGCCGGGTCACCATGGAATTGATCAAAGGCAAAGGCGAGGAATTGCCCGTGAGCGCCTTCCCGCCCGACGGAACCTATCCGACCGCCACCTCCCGGCTCGAAAAGCGCGACATCGCCCTCGAAGTGCCCGTCTGGTCGCCGGCCTCGTGCATCCAGTGCGGCAAATGCGTCATGGTCTGCCCGCATGCGGCCATCCGTTCCAAGGTGTTCGCCCCGGATGCCGCCTCGGACGCGCCGGACGGATTCCAAACCCAAAAGGCCAAGTTCGCGGGCGTGAAGGACAAGAGCTATACGCTCCAGGTTTCCACCCGGGATTGCACGGGCTGCACCCTCTGCGTGGAAATCTGTCCCGCGCCGGATAAGGAGAACCCCGGCAAGAAGGCGCTCAATATGGTCGCGAAGGGGGAGAGCGATCCCCGCCAGGATTCCTGGTGGGATGCATTCTTGCGCCTGCCGGACGTGACCCAACTTAATCCAGAGTACAAATTCAATTCCGTTAAGGAAGTCCAGCTCCTGCGTCCCCTGTTCGAGTTTTCCGGAGCTTGCTCGGGCTGCGGCGAGACTCCGTATTTGAAGCTCTTGAGCCAGCTTTATGGCGACCGCCTGCTGATCGCCAATGCCACGGGGTGCTCCAGCATTTTCGGGGGAAACCTGCCCACCACGCCTTGGGCCAAGGATATCCACGGACGCGGACCCGCCTGGAGCAATTCCCTGTTCGAGGACAACGCCGAATTCGGATTGGGGATGCGCCTAAGCCTGGATAAGCGGGTCGAATTCGCGCGCCAATTGGTCGCGGAACAACGGGACGCGATCGGCGCGGATTTGGCCGACGAAATTTTGCATGCCGACACGACCTCCCCCGAGGATATCGAACGGCAGCGCCAGCGAGTGACCCGTCTCCGGGCCGTGCTGGCGGACCGAGTCGAACCGGGCGCGCGGGATCTGGCCGCTTTGGCGGACGCCCTGGTGGCCAAATCGGTTTGGATCGTGGGCGGCGACGGCTGGGCCTATGACATCGGCTATGGCGGCCTCGATCACGTGATCGCTTCCGGCCACAAGGTCCGCATCCTGGTCCTCGACACCGAGGTGTATTCGAATACCGGAGGACAGGCGTCCAAGTCCACGCCCCGGGCCGCGGTGGCGCGCTTCGCGGCGGGAGGCAAGCGGTCTGGCAAGAAGGACCTGGGCCTAATGGCCATGAATTATGGTAACGTGTACGTGGCCTCGGTGGCGATGGGCGCCAACGACATGCAGACCCTGAAGGCTTTCCGGGAGGCGGAGGCGCACGACGGTCCTTCCATCATAATCGCCTACGCCCATTGCATCGCCCATGGGATGGAGATGGGCGACGGCCTGCGCCACCAGAAGAACGCGGTGGAGTCCGGGCATTGGTTGCTTTACAGGTTCAATCCAGCCTTGGCCGCCGAAGGCAAATCCCCCCTGCAACTGGACTGCAAGGAGCCCAAAATGCCCTTGAAGGACTTCATGTACTCCGAGGATCGCTACAAGGTACTGGCGAAGTCCGATCCCGCCACGGCGTCCTCGCTGCTGGAGCAGGCCGAGGCGGATGTCCATCATCGCTGGGCCATGTACAAGATGCTGGCGGGGGCTTCTCCCGAGGCGAAATCTAGCGAGGCTCCCGCGGCACAGGCGGGCGGGGTCGATCCCGCGGCTAAGGGTCCATAACGGAGTGGGGTCGGGGAACGAGGGCAACGCTCCGGCCTGATCCGGGAAACCGGTTCAATCGATGCAAAATCCCCCGCGTGCCCGCGGGGGGGCGTCGTTTATCCGCCGGAGTTCGGATTCTCTTCGGACGGCGCGGCATACTGAAGCCAACAGACCGAGCAGAGAAGTTCCGGGGGATATTCGCTTTGGAACAATACTTTCACGCGATTGGCGCATTCCCGGCATTCCAGGCTCGAGATCACCGCTTTGCGGACCGGGCACTTTATGGTTTGACTTGTTAATCCCATGGCTTGCCTCCTTTTTTGTATGCTACCCTGATCGAAAGTAGGCTAGGAAACGGCCGGAAGCGTAGCGGGGACGCGAAAAAGATTCTGCCACGCTGTCCCCCCTGCCTGACACATTGACGGATTCCGCCGGGAGGCGCCGGGCCAGGGAGTAGTGGCGGCCGGGTTGCGGGCGGGAAGGCGTCGGAAACTTCGGTGGTATAACAATTGCTTTTTCTAATTCTTTGAGCATGTCGGGATATATCCTCATCGGTATCTTCGCCTTGACCGGAGCGCTTTTCGCCGGCGGCGCGATGATCGTCTCGCGACTGTTGGCCCCCCGCTTCCCATCGGCCCGGCATAAACTCGAAGCTTACGAGTCAGGCGAAGCCCCCATCGGTTCCGCGCGCATCCAATTCAAGGTCGGATACTACCTCTTCGCCCTGGTTTTCCTGGTCTTCGACGTGGAAGCCGTGTTCCTCTTTCCCGTGGTGACCACGCTGCGCGGGGCCCAGGCGGGGGCCCAAACCGGGGCCCATGCGGGAATGTCCGCGGCCTTTATCCTCGGCGAAGTGGTTTTGTTTATTGTTATCCTCGGGTTCGCATTGTTCTATGCCCTGAGGAAGAAGGCTTTGACATGGGAATGACGCCGGAAGCGCAATCCGAAGGCGTGATGCTCAACGCCGTGGACTACGTAGTGGGCTGGGCGCGCGCCAATTCGCTTTGGCCGTTGGTCTTCGGCACTTCTTGTTGCGCCATCGAGATGATGGCTACAGGCGCTTCCCATAACGATTGGGCCCGCTTCGGCCTGGAAGTGGCCCGCGCGACCCCGCGCCAAGCCGACCTCATCGTATTGGCGGGGACCATCGTTGAGAAGATGGGTACGCGCCTGGTCACCCTTTACGAGCAGATGCCGGGACCCAAATTCGTGATCGCCATGGGGGCCTGCACCATATCGGGCGGTCCCTTCTATTACGACAGCTACTCCGTCGTTAAGGGCGCGGATAGGGTGATACCCGTGGACGTGTATATTCCCGGCTGCCCTCCCCGTCCCGAAGCCCTGCTCTTCGGCATCATGAAGCTTCAGGAATTGATAAAGGCCGGCGGCCGCAAAGCGGGCGCGGTTCCCAATCCCGTCAACAAGGCCACCTTCGTGGACATGTGGTCGGAAACCGCGAAGGCCTGGGAAGAAAAGGAAAAGGCCAAGCAGGAAGCCATGAAGGAAGCGCAAGAGCGCTTCAAGAAGGAGAATCCCGATTATAAGGGCGTCGTCATTAAGCGGGTGGCGGCCCCCAAGTTCGACGAAGTGGCCCGTGCGGCCCGCCCCGAGAGGGGCCTGCCCGCGACGGAGATCTGGTCACTTATCGAGTCCCGCTTTCCGGGCGCCAGCGTGTTCGGATTGCCGGCTCCAGTGGTTCCGAAACCCGCACCGGCGGCGCCGGTCGCTCCGCAGCCCGCCTCGCCCACGCCTGACCCGGCCAAAGCCGATGCCCCTGCAGGGGTCTCCGCTTCCGCCGAGACTCCCGCTCCTGCGCCCGCTGCGGCTCCGGCCCCCGCTCCGGTCCTCACCATCCCTGAACGCCTGGCCGCGCAAGGTCCCGAATGGGTGCTCGACGTAGCCGTGAAGCGCGAGGATTATCTGCCCCTGATCCGCTTCCTGAAAGAAGAGGACAGGCTGGGCCTGGACTTCCTCATCGAACTGACCGCGGTGGACTGGAAGGACCGCTTCGATGTCGTAGCGCATTTACTATCGATGGGTAAAGGCCACAAGGTTTTCGTGCGCTGCGCCTTGCCGCATGACGAACATCCTGAAATCGATTCCCTGACGGGCCTTTTCGCCGGCGCCGATTGGCACGAGCGGGAGGCCTACGATTTCTTCGGCATCCGCTTCGCGGGCCATCCCGACCTGCGCCGGCTTTTCCTGGAAGACGATTTCCCCGGGCACCCATTGCGTAAGGACTTCGAGGATCCCACCCGCGTGGTGAAGAGGGCCTATTGAGCGCGGCGAGCCCACACCTGCCCCCGGGATTCGCCTTGCGGGAAACGCTTTCCGACGGGAGCCAGGAGTACTTCCTCAACATGGGCCCGCAGCACCCGTCCACCCACGGGGTGCTCAAACTGGTGGTGCGCCTCGATGGCGAGACCGTCATCCAGGTGGTGCCGCATCTGGGCTTCATCCATCGGGCCATCGAGAAGATGGGGGAGAACGAGACCTTCGTCCAGTACATCCATCTCACCGATCGGATGGATTATCTCTCCAGCCATATGAATAACCTGTGCGTCTGCCTGGCCATCGAGAAGGCCATGGGCATCGGCGTGCCGGAACGCGGGGAATACATCCGCGTGATGGTTTCCGAGCTGCAACGCATCCAGAGCCATCTTTTATGGTGGGGATGTTTCGGTATGGATCTGGGGGCGGTGACCGCCTTCCTGTACGGCTTCAAGGAGCGGGAAAAGATCACCGCCCTATTCGAGGAGCTGTGCGGGGCCCGGCTCACCATGAACTTCTTCCGGCCCGGGGGATCGAGTGCGGACGTGCCGCCCGGCTTCATCCCGCGCGTGCGCGAAATCATCGAGGACATGAAGTTCAACCTGCATGAGTTCGACACCTTGCTCTCCAAGAATCCCATCATCCGGGAACGCAGCTACAAGGTCGGCTGCCTGTCCCGCGAGAAGGCGATCAGCTACGGCTGCACCGGGCCGGTGGGGCGGGCGTCCGGGATGGACTTCGACGTGCGCAAGCATCAGCCTTATTCCATCTACGACCGGTTCCAGTTCGATGTGCCCGTGGGCCGGAACGGCGACTGCTATGATCGCTATATGGTGCGTATGGAGGAGATGCGGCAATCCATCCGCATCCTGGAACAGGCGGCGGATAGCTTCCCGGAAGGGCAATACCGCTCTAAGGAGAAGCCGGCCTATAAGGTTCCGGCGGGATCGTATTTCGCGTCGGTAGAGACGGCGCGAGGGATGAATTGCACCTATATGGTTTCCGACAATAGCTTCAAGCCCTACCGCATCAAGACCCGCTCCCCGAACTTTTCCAACCTTTCGGCCCTGAACGAGATGGCGGCCGGAGGCAAGATCGCCGACCTGGTGACCATCCTCTCCACCTTGGACATCATCGTCCCGGATATCGATCGATGAAGGCCTATCCCGTCAACCATCCCGTCGGCGATTTCGTGCGCGAGCTTTTGCCGCCGCTCCCGGCGGCCATCGTGAACGGGGCCATCGCCGTGGCCGCGGTCGCCGCCCTGGTGGTGGTCACGGCCATTTTCCTGGTCTGGCTCGAGCGCAAGATGTGCGCGCATTTCCAGGCCCGCCTCGGCCCCATGCGGGTCGGCTGGCACGGCGCTCTGCAACCTATCGCCGACTCCATCAAGCTACTACTCAAGGAAAACCTCCGGCCAAAGGCCGTGGACGTGCTGGCTTATTACCTGGCGCCGCTATTGCCCATCACCGGATCCTTCCTGGTGCTGGCGGTCATTCCCTTCGATGCGAACCTGCAAGCGGCGGATCCGGAAGCCGGCGTAGTGTACCTGGCCGCGGTTTCCGGCCTCGGGATCCTGGGCATCCTGATCGGCGGTTGGGGATCGAACAACAAGTATTCCTTGCTGGGGGCCATGCGCGCGGGCGCCCAGCTTTTCTCCTACGAGCTCTCCATGGTGCTGTGCATGCTACTGGTGGTCATGGCCAGCGGGACAGCCTCTTTGCGGGGGATCGTGATGTCCCAGCAGGGAACGGTGCTGGATTGGTGGATCGTGAAGCTGCCGGGCTCGGGCCTGTTGGCTTTCCTGCTTTTCCTGGTGTCTTCGACGGCCGAACTGAATCGGGGCCCGCTGGATTTGTCGGAAGCGGAATCGGAGCTGACGGGGGGATTCCACACGGAGTATGCCGGAATGGGATTCTCCATGTTCTTCCTGGCCGAGTTCGTGAACATGTTCGCGGCCGCCGGGCTGGGCGCCACTTTCTTCCTGGGCGGATTCCTGGCGCCCCATATCGGGCTGGGTCCGGTGGATACCGTTCTCGATTTCGTGCCGGGCTGGATGTGGTTCGGTCTCAAGGCTTATTTCCTCATCTTCCTGTACATGTGGTTCCGCTGGACCTTCCCGCGGCTGCGCATCGATCATCTGCTCGCGTTGGAATGGAAGATCCTTTTGCCCGCCTCCCTGGCCAACCTGTTGTTGGGCGCCGGCCTCATCACCTTTAACCTCATGTTGCCCTGAATCGCCATCATGAACACTGAACCCATCAACCCTAACGAGACCCCTCAGCCTGAGGAATTCGGCATCGGGCGGTTGCTGCGCGATGCGGCTTCCCTGATCAAGGGCATGGCCGTAACACTCGGTTACTTGCTGCGGCCATCAAGGATCGTAACGCGGCCCTACCCGGAAAACCGTGACACCCTGAAATTCCCGCAGGCGTTCCGCGGCGAAGTGGTGATGCCCCATGATGAACAGGGCGAACATAATTGCACGGCCTGCACCTTGTGCGAGAAGGCTTGCCCCAACGGCAGCATTTCCATCCTCACGACCAAGAACATCGCCGGCAAACGGGTGCTGGGCGAATTCGTCTACCGCCTTTCCTCCTGTACGCTTTGCAACCTGTGCATCGAAGCCTGCCCGTTCGACGCCATCCGCATGGGGCATGGTTTCGAGTTATCCGGTTACACGCGGGACGAACTCGATCGGATCCTCAATAAAAGGGAGGGCCGCTAGGCATGCGCGACCTCTTCGGTTTCGCCGTCTGTTCGGCGCTCTTGGGACTGGCCGTGCTTACCGTGGCAGCCCGCAACCTGTTCCGCGCGGCCCTGGCCCTGCTCGGCGTCCTGTTCGCCACCGCCATCCTATTCCTTTTGCTCCAGGCCGAACTAGTGGCCCTGGTGCAAGTGATGGTCTACATCGGCGGCATCATGATCTTCGTGCTCTATGCGGTGCTTCTGACTTCGGAGCTGGGCGGCCATATGCCGGCTCCCGCTTGGCGCGCGTCCGGATCCGCGGCGGCGGTCTCCCTGGCATCCCTGATCGCCTTGGCGGGATTTTTCCGATCGGCGGGAACGGGCTCCGAAGGCGCCGTCGGGAATATCGCTTCCGTCAAATCCCTGGGATTGAGGTTGCTCGATGCCGGGCCCGGAGGGTTCCTGGTTCCTTTCGAACTCGTTTCCGTCCTGCTGCTGGCCGCAATGGTCGGGGCCATCGCCATCGCGCGGCCGAGCGGCGCGGCGGAAGGTAAGGCCGAACCCCAGGCGGGCCCATGAACCTCACCGTTTGCCTGGGAGTCACCGCCCTGCTTTTCGCCATGGGCGCCTACGGGCTCTTGACGCGGCGGAACATGATCGCCGCCCTCATGTCGCTGGAACTCATGGTCAACGCCGCCCTCATCAACTTCGTGGCCTTCGCCCGTTTCGGCGGCGGACCGGGCGCGCGCGATGCCGAGGCGGGACCAATTTTCGTGCTCTTCGCGGTGGCGGTTACGGCGGCGGAAATGGCCCTGGGGCTCGCCATCGTCATCGCCTTGCACCGCGCGCGCCGCGATCTCGATCCCACGGATTTGGACGGATTACATGGATAGCGAGGGCCCTTCCAACCCAATCCTCGGCGGAGCACTGGTACTTGCCGCCTATGGCGTTCTCCTGCTGCCGCTCCTTTCCTTCCTGATCAACGGACTTTGGCTCGGGCGCAAAAGCGCCAAGGCATCCGGTTGGTCGGCCGCCGTCCTCATGGGCGGAACCTTGGCCTTAGCCATCGTCCTGGCCTTGGGCTATCATGCCCAAGTCCTCGGCCGCCCGGAATTCCCCGGCCAAACCGCTTTGGCTTTCGATCACCTCTGGCTTCCCTTCGGCCCCGGCGCGACGCAAGCGGCCAGGTTCGGCTTCCTGTTGGATCCCATTTCGGTGATGATGGTACTGGTCGTCGCCTGCATCTCCTTCCTGGTGCACGTCTACTCCATCGGCTACATGCAGGGCGATGAAGGGGCGGGACGCTTTTTCCCCACGCTCTCCTTTTTCACCTTCGCCATGCTGGGCTTGGTGGCCTCCAGTAATCTGCTGGAAACCTTCTTCTTCTGGGAACTGGTCGGCGTTTCTTCTTACCTACTAATCGGGTTCTGGTACCGGAAGCCCGCGGCGGTGGCCGCCAGCAAGAAGGCCTTCATCATGACCCGCTTCGCGGACGCCTTCTTCCTGATGGGCGCGTTGTTGGTGGGATTACGGGCCAACGGCTTCGACTTCCTGGTGCTGAACAGCCCCGCCGCGGCCGCGGCGCTGAACCAGAAGGTAGCCCTCGGCTTCTGCTCCGTGAACCTGCTGGCCCTGGGGACCTTCCTCATCTTCATGGGCGCTTGGGGTAAATCGGCCATGTTCCCCCTGCATGGGTGGCTTCCCGATGCCATGGAAGGCCCCACGCCGGTTTCCTCCCTGATCCATTCCGCCACCATGGTGGTGGCCGGCGTCTATCTGACCGCCCGCCTCTTCCCGCTGTTCTCGGCGTCCGGGTCCACCTTGACCGTGGTGGAAATCACCGGCGGCTTTACGGCGCTCTTCGCCGCCGTCATCGCCTGCACCCAGATGGATCTGAAACGCATCCTGGCTTTTTCCACTCTCTCCCAATTGGGCCTGATGATGGCTTCGTTGGGGGCCGGCGCGCCCGCCCATGCGGACGCCGGACAGGCCCTGCCTTACGTGCTGGCCTACTCGGCCTCCATGTTCCACGTCTTCACCCATGCCTTCTTCAAGTGCCTGCTATTCCTCTCGGCGGGCGTGGTCATCCACGCCATCCATAGCAACGATATACGGGACGCGGGCGGTCTACGCAAGGCCTTGCCCCTGACCTATGCCGCCACCTTGATCGCGGTGCTGGCCATCGCCGGCCTCCCGCCCTTTTCGGGGTTTTTCTCCAAGGACGAAATCCTCTTGGCGGCCTTCCGGAACGGGCATTACATCGGCTTCGCCGCCACCTTGATCACCGGCGGTCTCACCGCCTTCTACATGACCCGCTATTTCTTGTTGGCCTTCCACGGGCCCGCCGCGAGCCGTGCGGATCAATCCCATGGCCCTGCCGCTCCCCCCCATGAAGCATGGTTAATGGTGCTTCCCATTCTCATCCTGGCCCTACCCAGCGCCGTGATCGGATGGCTGACGAAGGATTTCTTCGTGGCCCACGTAGTGCCCGGCGCCTTCTCCGACGCGATGGGAGCTGGTGAAACGACGGCTCCCGAGGGCGACCTCGCCTGGCTTCCTTGGATAGCTTCGGCCATGGCGGCGTCCGGGGTCCTCCTGGGCTGGTTGTTTTATGGCCGCAAGGATCGGAAGGTCGGCTATCCTGAAGGTACGGCGCCTGCCTGGTATCGCCTGATTCAGAACAAGTTCTACATCGATGATCTCTACCTGTTCCTGGCGCGCAAGGCGGTCAATCGCGGAGTGGCGGCGCCGGCAAACTGGACCGAGCGCAAGATCATCAACGGCTCATTCGATGCCGGCATCGGCATGATCCGCCGTCTCGCGGCGGGCCAGAGCCGGTTCCAGAACGGGCAGGTGCAACGCTATATCGCGGTGGCGCTCCTGGGCCTCATCCTCCTTTGCCTTCTTGGAAGGACGCTTTTCTAATGGACGCCTCGGGTTCCTCGGGCAGCCTGCTCCTCAGCCTCACCTGGCTTGCGCCTTTGGCGTCGGCCTTCATCCTGATGGCCATTCCCGCGGACAGGCTCGCCGTCGTCCGCCGCTTCACCCTGGCCGTGAACGCCGCGGTGCTGGCCCTGATCGTTTATCTCGGCACTATCTTCGCCCTGCATCCGCCAATCGCCCCGTCCGGGTCCAGCGTCACCGCCCTGGCCTTCGCCGCCAAGCTTCCCTGGTTCCCCTCCCTGAACATCCATTACCAGGTGGGAGTGGATGCCATATCGATGTCCCTGATGTTCCTGGCCGCCGTGATCGTATTCACGGGAGCGCTGGCGAGCTGGAACATCGAGGCCGATCAGCACGGCCCGCATGGATCGGGAGGTAAGGCCAAGGAATTCTTCATCCTGCTGCAATTGCTCGCGGCGGGCGTATTCGGAAGCTTCATCTCCTTCGATCTCTTCACCTTCTTCGTCTTCAACGAGCTCACGCTTATCCCCACTTATCTCCTCATCGGCCTGTTCGGGAGCGGCCGCAAGTCCTACGCGGCCATGAAGCTCAACCTTATGCTCATGGGCGGATCGGCCCTGATCCTGGTGGGCATCTTCGGGCTTTTCTTCCAGAGCGGCATCCGCAGTTTCGACATCCTGGAACTGGCCCAGGTGCATTTCGGCGCGGGCTTCCAGCGCTGGGCCTTCCCGTCCCTGTTCCTGGGCTTCGGCATCCTGGGGAACATGTTCCCCTTCCACATCTGGTCTCCCGACGGCCATGCTTCGGCGCCCACCGCCATCTCCATGCTGTTGGCGGGCGTGCACATGAAACTGGGAAGTTACGGTTGCCTCCGCATCGCCATGTACCTGCTGCCCGAGGGCGCGCGGGAATGGATGGACGTCTTCCTGGTCCTGGCCGCGGCCGGGACGGTGTGGGGCGCATTCGTCGCGACCAAGCAGAAGGATCTCAAGTACCTGAACGCGTATGCTTCCGTCTCGCACTGCGGGCTGGTCTTCCTGGGATTGGCGGTGTTCACCGCCATCGGCCTGCGCGGCGCGGTGCTGCAAATGCTGGCCCACGGCTTCATCACGGCGGCGATGTTCTGCCTCATCGGGATGATCTATTCCCGCACGCATACCCGTCAGATCCCGGATATGGGCGGGCTGATGGCGAAGATGCCCTTCCTGGGCGTGGGTTTCGTCCTGGCCGGATTCGCCGCCCTGGGGCTTCCCGGCATGGCGGGCTTCATGGCGGAGCTGAACATTTTCCTGGGCGGCTTCAGCTCGGATAGGACCCTGGCGCGCCTATGCACGGCGGCTGCGCTCACTTCCATCATAGTGGCGGCCGTGTACGTGCTGCGCGCCACCAATTCCATCCTGAACGGCCCGGAGCGGAGCGGAAACGCCACCTTAACCGACGCTACTTGGGTGGAAAAGGCGCCGGTGGCGCTCCTTTTGGCGTGCATTTTGGCCCTTGGCCTCTTTCCCGGACCTTTGGTTTCCCTCGTGGACGGGGCCCTGCAACCCATCCTCAACAACCTGAATCGGTGAAGCTCGCATGATTATCCTGCCCTTCCTGCCGGAAATCGCCCTCTTGGGTTTGTCGATCCTCATCCTGGGAATGGAGATGGGCCGGGATGGCGTGGCGGTCCGCCGGGGAGGCAGGGGCGTATTCCATGCGGCCTGGGCGGGATTGTCCGCGATCCTGATCCTCGAGGCGCTGGCTTCCTGGACCGATCTAACCACTTCCATTGGTAGTTATCGAACCAGCCGGGATATCGGCCTTTGGAAGCAGATTTTCCTGCTTGCCACCTTCGCCACCGTGCTCCTGTCCCCGGCCTACTTCCGGGCCGGAGGCAATGCCCGCGGCGTCCTCACGCGGCCCGGAACCTTCTACGCCTTACTACTGCTATGCACCCTGGGCATGTTCGCCCTCATCTCTGCCCGGGATCTGCTCACCTTCTATCTCGGCATCGAGCTCGCCACCTTGCCGCTTTATGCGCTGGCCGCCTTCCAACCCAAGGACGGCGATTCCGTGGAAGCGGGATCCAAGTATATGCTCATGGGCGGTTTCTCTTCGGCCTTGTCCTTGTTCGGCATCTCCTTCCTGTATGGCTCGGCGGGAAGCCTGGGATTCGACGCCCTGAACCTGGCGGCCCAGGGAAACTCGGGTACGGGCCTGCTCCAGATCGGGGTCTACCTGCTGCTGGGAGGATTGGGCTTCAAGTTGGCCATGGCGCCCCTGCATATGTGGGCGCCGGACGTCTACCAAGGTTCCCCGACGCCCGTGATGGCATTCCTGTCCGTCGCGTCCAAGGCCGCGGCGGTGGCGGCTACCGCCCTTTTATTCCTCGGGCCTTTGGAGCCCTTGCGGCCTTCCTTGATTGGCATCCTTTCGGTGGCGGCCGTCCTCACCATGGCGGTGGGGAACCTGGGTGCGATGCGTCAATCCAACCTGCGCCGCTTCGTCGCCTATTCCTCCATCGCCCAGGTAGGCTATTTCCTGGTGGGTTTCACCGGGGAATCCGGGGCCGCACGGGTCGCCTTGCAATACAACCTGCTGGCCTATGGCGTAACCAGCTTCGCGTTGTACTTCATCATCAGCATCATCGGCAAGGAGGGCCCGGAAACCTTGGCCGGACTGCGAGGGCTCTCCCGGCGGAGTCCGGCATTGGCCGCCTTGTTGGCCCTTACCATGTTTTCCTTGGCGGGCCTGCCCCCCTTGGCGGGTTTCCTGGGAAAGTTCCTCCTCTTCTCGGCCGCGGCGGGGGAGGGGCACTACGTGCTCGTGGCCTTCGCGCTAGGGAATGCGGTCGTGTCCTTTTACTACTACATGCTGCTGGTTAAGGAAGCCTATCTGGCGCCAGCGGATGAAGGGCGGTCGGCCATCGCCTTGTCCCTGGCGCATAAGATCGGGTTGGCGATCTTGGCTCTGCTTTTGATCGTGCTGGGCGCGTGTCCCGGGGTGCTGGGATATTTGCAAGCGGTCGCGCCCTCGGCCGGGTAACGAGGCGCCGGTTGCCGACCAAGCCCATTCCCTAATGCCGCATAGCATCCCATGGCCTATTTTTACAATTCTCAAATCCTCCCATCCAACAACGGCCGGGTTATTGGTCATTTGAGGCAGGTATCGGTTCGCCAATCGGATCTTGCTCCGAATTGAGCTAAATTTTCCCGGGGTCTATTTCCTCTTTCGGTGCTATTTCTAAGGATGAAGCGGAAGGTAAACGTCATGAAACATATTAAGCTGTCATTTTTCCCGATCCTCTTGCTACCGGCCTTGGCCCTGAACCAGGCTTTCGGATGGACCTACACCTCGCCTACCAAGACCGGGACTTGTTCCAATCTCGATGAGACCGGAAGCGCGACGGATTTCACTACGACATCCATCGTAAGCAAGACCCTTTTCCCGACCCCCGGGGTTTCGGACCCGGTGAAGATGACCTTCATCATGCCCAGCGATACGAGCACGCATGCGGACATAATCATGATCGAGCGCTTCGGGGCCGTGAAATACTACAACGCCGCGGCTAAAACCTTGACCTTGATCGGAACGGTTCCGGAAGTGAGCCATGCCACCGAGGACGGCCTCGTAGGCGTTGCCGTAGAACGGCCGTTCAAGGACCGGGTTTACGTCGTATACAGCCATCAAGTAACCGCCAACGCCGCCAACAGCATCATCAGCGGAACGTATCGCCTTTCCCGGTTCTCCATGAATCCAACCACCCATATGATGGATATGAGTTCGGAGAAGATCATCCTCGACGTGCCGAGCGCCCGTAACCGCTGGCATACCTCTGGCGCGATCGAGTTCGACAACGACGGCAACCTTTACTGGGCGGTGGGCGACAATGAAACCGCCTTCACCGGTCCGGCCAACACCCATGACCTGCGCGGTAGCATGGTCCGCATCCATCCCAATGATAACGGGGTCGGCTATACCATCCCCCCGGGCAACTTCGCCGAGGTCTGGAGCAATAAGTTCACCGCGCAAGGGCGCACGGCCCTGGCCGCCAAATACAAGGATACCACCAAGGTCCGTCCCGAGATTTATATCAAAGGCACTCGCAACAACTACACCTTTTCGGTGGATCCGTACCGCAAACAAGTCGCCTATGGCCAATGCGGCCCGGATTACGGGGGCAACTCCGAGTTCCACCACAACACCCTGACGTCCATTTTCGGCGGCTGGCCCTTCTGGTCCGGTTCCACCAACGTATTGGCTTCCCAAGCCGGCTCCGGCCAATACGACAAGAACGGGGCGTCCGAACCCACCGACAAAACGTGGTCCACCTACATCCCCGCCAACAAGGACAATCCGGTCAATACCTGGACCGCCACCATGGCCGGCGCACCCGGTCCCGGCGTGGATACCTTGCCTCCCTTCACTGCCCCGAAATATCCGTATGCGCATTCCTGCGCCATGGGCAGCGTGATCATCCATTACGATGGTCGCGTCGCCAATCCCGGAAAGCTTCCCCCGCAAATGGATAACGTGTGGCTGATGGGCGATTACGATACCCGCAAGCTCCGCCCCGCCAAGGTTGATAGCGAAGGGAATATCGTCGGAACGGTCGCGGTCAGCCCCGGCATTTTCACTACCGGCTCGGGAACCGCCAACGGGATCAGCGCCCTGGTGGATTTGCAGCAAGGCCCGGACGGGGCCTTGTACGTCGTGAATATCAATTGCCCCGGCGGCACCAGCTCGGGGGATGCGCATTACAGCGATGCCTGCTCGGGCATCGTGCGCATCGAGTATAAGGGCGCGGCCTGCGCCGACACCGCCCTCCATCCCGCCGGAAAGCTCGTGACCGGCATCGGGACCTCGGGACGGATCGAACGCGGCCCCGTGGATTGGGTTGCGGTGGGTCCCCAGATGTTTTCCGTTCTTGCCGATGGGGCGCATTCCATCCGCATCCTGGACGTCCAGGGCCGGGTGAAGGCCTCCATGCAGGGCTCGGGCCGCATGGAGTACCCCTATCCTAAAGCGCTGGTTCCCAACTCCATCTATTTCCTGGAAGTCAAATCCGTACGCGGAATCAACGTGCGCGGATTCTACTACCGCTGAATTAAATCACCATACTCCGGCGACCAAGCGCCGGAGTATGGTTGCGCAGTGCGGTACCGACAAATAAAAGCACGATACTACTTCCGGAGTGCGCTTTGCACGGCCGAGCGGATCTCCTTCTTCAAGATCTTCAAATCGATTCCACCGCCCGGATGTTGCATCGCATCCCGAAGGGCATTATTAATTAGAGTCTGATAGGGAATATGCTTCCGACTGGATAAAGTCTGGAAGTATTCCAAAATATCGGCATCGAGGCGCAACGTCTTCTGCACCTTGTTCTCGCGGAAGAACTTTCCCCGTTCCCCGGCACTGAAATCGTACTCCTTCTTCATCGTTCTCCTCCTGGCACTTTCACATACTGCTTGCGTTCCTTCATAGTGGCTTTGCGCGCCGAAATGAGGCGGACTACTTCTTCTTCCTCTTTACCCCGATTGGTATGTACCACCACCAATACAAGCTGGCTTCCCGCTTGTCCAACGGTTACCCATCGTTCTTCCTCTTCCGAATGCTCCTCATCCGGAATGGACAGCGCCAGAGGGTCGCCGAAAACCAATCTGGCAAGTTCGAAGGAGATGCCGTGCTATTTGCGGTTGCTTTCGGCCTTCTTAGGATCCCATTCGAAGCGCATGTAGGCAGTATAACTACATTGTAGCTACAAGCTAGATTCGAGGCATTCAGCTTGGTATTTAGGCGTTACTTCCCGTGGGAGGCGAGTCTCAAAGCCCTGTCAATGCGGCGCGCCCAGCTCGTAAACCGCCAGGACCGAATCCGCGGTCCCTTCGGGGCTGAGCCGGAAGCCGAGGCCCCGGCAAAGGGCCTGCATCGCCTGGTTGGATTCCAGGATATGCGCCACCACGCGTTCCATGCCTTCCGCCACGGCGACCTGGAGCAGGCGCCGAACCAACTCTTTCCCAAGTCCCTGGCTTTGATAGCCATCCTCGACCAAGAGGGAGAGTTCGGCTTCCTGGCCCCCGCGCTTCTTGACCAAGCGGGCCACGGCGGAAACCTCGGGCTGTCCGGCGCCCGCTGCTTCCGTCACCGCGATCAGGGCCAGGTTGCGATCGTAATCGTTGAAGCAGATGCGCACCAGGCGATCGTGGGCCACGCGATGATCGAGGTGCGTGGTCCGCAAGTACCGGTTATAAACGGTCCGCTCCGATAAGCGGCCATGGAAGCGGGCGATCAAGGGTTCGTCCTCCGGACGGATGGGGCGGAGCAAAACCCGGCGGCCGTCTCGCAACGAGAAGTTCCACATGTATTGGGACGGATAGGGGCGGATGGCCGGGCGCGTGAGGCCGTCCAAGTCGACATCCCGTTCGTGGAGGATGACGCGGGCATCCAAGGCGATCTGCACCTTGTCCGAAACCAGGAAGGGATTGATGTCGATTTCCTTGATGCGGGGATTCTCCAGCATGATGTAGCTGAAACGCACCAGGGTCTCCTGGAGGGCTTTGAGGTCCACGCGCGGCTTGCCCCGCGCGCCCTGCAAGGCCCGGAAGACGCGCGTGCGTTCCATCAGCAGGCGCGCGAGGTTGGTGTTGAGCGGCGGCAGGGCCAGGCTGGTATCCTGCATCACCTCCACCAAGGTACCGCCCCAGCCGAATAGGACGACTGGTCCGAACTGGGGATTAACGTTCCCCCCCAGGATCAGCTCATAGCCTTTTTCGCGGATCATGGGTTGTACGCTTACTCCTTGGAAATGCTGGGCGCCCGCCTTCGTGGCCACCGAAGCCCGTATCGCCTGGAAGGCTTTCCGCACCTGTTCGGCATCCCTCAGATCGAGCACCACGCCATCCACGTCGGTCTTATGGGTCAGGGTTTCGCTATGCAACTTGAGGACCACCGGATAACCGATGGATGCGGCCTTTTCGGCGGCATCCGCTTCCGAATGCGCCACGGCCGTCTCCACCACGGGCACGCCGTAGGCCTTCAATACGCGTTTCGATTCCCATTCGGTCAGGGTGGCGCGGCCCGCTTCCCATGGTCCCGCCAGGATGGCCTCGACCGCCGAGCGGCGTTCGCGGGCATCTTCCTCCTTACCGGGCATCCGGGGGGTCTCATACAAGTTACGGAGGTTCTTCTGGTAGGCGGCCATGTAATTGAAAATCCGGGCCGCCGTGTCCGGGAAGGGGAAGGTGGGAATGCCTGCGCCGTTCAATAGCTTTATGCCCTCATCCATGCTGGCGCCGCCCATCCAGCTGGCGAGGAGAGGCGTATCCGAAGGCCGCTCCAGCGAGGCCATCTTCTGCGCGGTGACGGCGGGATCGGTCATGGCCTGCACGGTGAGTATGGCAAGCACGCCATCGCTGGCGGGATCGGCCAGGGCGATGCGGACGGCTTCGGTGAACCGATCCGGATCGGCGTCCCCGATCACGTCGATGGGATTGTTGTGGCTCCAATGCGGAGGAAGGATGGCGTCCAGGGCCTTGGAGGTCTCGGGCGTCAATGGCGCGAGGCTGCCGCCGTCCCGGATCAAGGCGTCCACGCAGAGCACGCCGGGGCCGCCGGCGTTGGTGACCACGGTGAGTTTGGGCCCCTTGGGCCGAGGCTGCTGCCCCAGGCTCGAGGCCAGGTAGAATAGTTCGGCGATGGAATCCACGCGCTGCACGCCTACGCGGCGGAAGGCCGCGTCCAACACGGCGTCGCTGCCGGCCAGGGTGCCCGTATGGGAAGAGACCGCCTTGGCGGCTTCTTCGGTGCGGCCGCCCTTGATGACGATGATGGGTTTGGAAAGGGCCACCTCGCGCGCCGAGGAAAGGAAGGCGCGGGCGTCGCCGATGGTCTCCATGTAGAGGAGGATGGCCTTGGTGTTCGGATCATCCCCGAAATAATCGATCAGGTCGCCCCAGCCCACGTCCATCATCGATCCGGTGGAAACGAATCCGCTGAAGCCGATGCCCGCCTTCAGGCTCCAGTCCAAAATGGCGGTGCAGAGGGCCCCGCTCTGGCTCAGGAAGGCCAGGTTCCCCGGCCGGGCCACGTCCCCGGCGAAGGTGGCGTTCAGCCCTAAAAGCGGGTTCATGATGCCCAGGCAGTTCGGCCCGATGATACGGAGCTTTCCCCGGGCCTTCAGCATCACTTCCTGCTCGATGGCCAAACCGGCCGGGCCCGTCTCCCGGAAGCCGGCGGAAATGATCACCGCCGCCTGGACTCCCATGTCCACGCATTCCTGGATCAGGCCGGGCACGCTGGCGGCCGGGGTGATGATGATGGCCAAATCCACGGGGTCGGGAATGCGGGTGAGGGAGGGGTAGGCCTTGACATCGGCGACGCTGGGGCGGGCGGGGTTTACCGGGACGATGGGCACCCCGGACGGATTCCGCAACAGGTTGCGGAACACGGCGCGGCCGACGCTGCCTTGCTTGTCTGTCGCTCCCACAACGGCCACGCGGCGCGGATGGAAAAAAGGGAAGAGGCCATTGTGGCCTTGGCTCAGGATCTCGTGGGAAGGATCGCGATCGGCGGGACGGATGGCCTCGGGTTCCATATTCTCCTCAAAGAAGACTCAGTAAATATCACTATATCGGAGGACCATCGGCCCAGATAATCATTTTGCCATGATGGCAAAAACGGGACCCGCGTCAAGGCATTCGACAGTAAGATACTGCCCAATCATATGGGCAAAAACAAGTTCACCTTCCGATCCTTCCCGCGCCTCGTACCTGCTGCGGCCGCATTCATCCTCGCGGGATTTCTTTGTTCAAAATGCACCCAACCCGAAGAGGAAAACGTTTGCCCGAGCGATAGCACGGAAATCCTCCTTACCTATCCCAAAGGCGGGGAGTCTTTCAAGATCGGGGATACCCTGAGGGTAAAGTGGAAGTTGTGCAATTATGGTCCTTCGGAAATCACCGCCGTGGACCCGTTGTTCTCACCCGATAGCGGGAAGACCTGGTGCTTTTTGCAGCAGAACTCCATTCCCGTGGGGTCCGCGAGCTTCGGGAATTACGCCTGGAAGATCCCCGACAGTATCGGATTGCAAGGCGTGTTCTTCCAATTGAAGAACAACCCCAAATGCCGGTTCCGGGTGGAACAGTACACTCCCGTGAGCGAAAAGCAACGCTCCACCAGCGGCATCTTCACCATAAAATAAGGTCTTCTCAGGGCGCCGCTTTGCGGCCCAGGATATTCACAAAGATATCGGACGACCCTTGCCCCATGGCCGGATAGAGGATGAGGGTAGGCCCTCCCTCCCCGTTCACTAGCTGCAGCCTTCCTTGCCTTGGCTCCGGCGCGCGCGCCAGGTAGGTAGCCCCATCCGGGAACCATCCCTTGGACTGGATCACCGCCAAGGCGCGCTTGGCCCATTCCCCATGGCCCAAGGTGGTGGCCGTATAATGGTGGTCATCCAGCATTTCCAATCCCTGGGTTTCCACCAGGGCGCTGAAGGGAAGCTTAATCGGCACCGAATCGATCTGCTGATCGACGATCTTGGGCCAGGGTTCGGTCAGGGCGTACATCCCCGAGGCGCCGGCTTCATAATGGCCCATCACGAAGGGAAGGTTCGGCTCCCCGATTTCGGCGCGCATATCCTTCACCATTTGGGTGATGTCGGCGGAGAAGTTCCGGCAAATCGCTTCCGAGGTGCGGGTGGCCTCGATGGTGCCCAGCATGCAGAAGATGCCGCCCAAGGTCGCGGTCTTCCGTACTTCCTTGGCCGCGGTGGTGATTTCGTTATAAAGCTGGCTGCCTTTCCAATACCGGTTGCTATCGCCGGGCATGCCCGAGGTATTGTTGTCGACCGAGCCATGGCACGTTCCGGATAGGCTCGCGTTGTCGATGGCGCCGATGTAGTAGGAAGGATATGCCGCCGCCAGCGCCTTGAGGTTGGGCATGCCGCCGCCGCCGCAGCCGCGGCCGCTTAATCCATTAGCCAGGTTGCCCGGGACTTCCTTGGCCAAGACCCATTGCTTGTCGCTCATCCAGTGGTAGTTCCAGACGCGCGGATTGGTGACGTTATCGCTATGGTTGATGTCCCGGCCCGCCATGTTGGAATGGCCGATGAACAGGAACACCACGAACTTGTCTTTGGGAACGGCAACGCCCCCCAGGTTGACCTGGGCGGTCGCGACCTGCAGCAAAAGCATGGCGATGGATAAAATTCTATACATGGAAGAATCCCTCTCGAACCCGTCCAACCCCTGGACCGAATGCCGCCCCTAACATATCGACTTGGCCCTGATCGGCGTCAGGGATAATCGCCCGGAATGCGGGAAGATATTCCGAATTGGGTATGTTTAGCCGGCTCTCGGCAAAAAAGGACATGCGCGTTCAGAGCGGTGAGCGAATGAACCTTGGCGCCGCGACCGGAGCACGGGCGATGTTATGACAGAGGGGCTTCCACCGACTCGAATTTCTTGCCGAAAACGGAAACGGCCACGTCCGTGAGGGGATCCTGCTCGGCGAGCAGATTCCCCTTCAGATCCCAATAGGTTTTCACGGGCCGCAAAGGCTCGTGTTCATTCCCGCCTCCCCGGATATGCTCGACCTCGATGACCTGGATCAATTTCGCCTTAATGTCGTTGCGCATGCAGTTCTCCCTAGTTCCCGAAAACTAATTAAGCGGGTACCGGGAATGAAAGAGGGGGCTTGGAAAAAGGCTAGGCTCGGAACCGGGTCTTCCGCTTTCAGCGGAAGCGGGTCTTATCCAGGGCCTTCATGTAGGCGGCCTCCTGGGTCACCTTACCGGCCTTGATCATTTCGAGCAGGCAATCGTCCATGCTGACCATGCCCAGCCCCCGATTGGTCTGCATCACCGAGTTGAGCTTGAGGGTTTCACCCGCGCGGATGATTCCCCCCAAGGCCGAGCAATGCAGTAGGATCTCATGAGCGGCCCAACGGCGGGTGCCGTCCGCGCTCTTGAGCAATTGCTGCGCGACCACGCCCTTCAGGCAGTTGGCCAGCAGGGAGCGGATCTGGTTCTTCTTCTTGGCCGGGAACACGTCGATGATGCGGTCGATGGTCTTGGCGGCCGAGTTGGTATGCAGGGTGCCGAATACCAGGATGCCCATTTCGGCCGCGGTGAGGGCCAATTCGATGGTTTCGCGATCGCGCATTTCGCCCACCAGGACGATGTTGACGTCGCTTTTGATGGCCCCTTTGAGGCCGGCCATGAAGGATTCCGTATCCTCTCCCACCTCCCGATGCGAGACGACCGAGCGTTTGCACTGATGCACGAACTCCACCGGCTCCTCGATGGTGATGATCTTGCGGCAATGGTTGGAGTTGATATGGTCGATGATGGCGGCCAAGGTGGTGGATTTGCCCGAGCCCGTGGGACCGGTGACCACCACCAGGCCCGAGGCGAGCTCGGCGAAGGATTTGAATACGTCGGGAGCGCCCAACTGCTCCAGGGACAACACCTTGCTCGGGATGATGCGGAAGACGGCCCCATAGCCGGTGTATTGCCGCAAGTAGTTCGCGCGGAAGCGCGCTTCATCCCCCATGGCGTAGGCGAAATCGAGATCGCCCCCGTTCTCGAATTTCTCCCAACGCTCCGTGCCCGCGATTTCGCCCAACAGTTCGCGCATCCGCTCGGGACCCAGGACCGGGAGGGGAAGGTCCATCAAATCCCCGTTCACGCGCGCTTTCGGGATGCGTCCCTCTTCCAGGTGCAGGTCCGATCCGCCCATGCGGGTCATCTCCCGGAACAATGCGTCGATTTGGGCCATGCCTATCTCCGCCCCAGGTATTTCTCGAAGTCCTTGGGATTGGTGGCCCGGCACATCGCTTCCGCAGGATTGACCAAGCCGCGATCCACCAGATAGCGCAGGGAATCGTCCAGCAAGATCATGCCGGCCGTCTTGCCGGTGAGCATGGCCGTGCCCAATTGATGTACCTCATCCTTGCGGATCATGTTGGCGACCGCGGTCGTGACCGTCAAAACCTCGAAAGCCGGAAGCATTCCCTCCCCGTCGGTACGGGGCAGGAGCTGTTGGGAGATCACCCCGCGCAGCGATTCCGAGATCATGTTGCGTACGATGCCTTGCTCTTCGGGCGGGAAGCTGTCGATCAGGCGGTTCAAGGTGCGGGTGGCATTGGTGGTGTTCATGGTCCCGAAGACCAGATGCCCGGTCTCCGCGGCCGAGACGGCCACGCGTATGGTGTCCAGGTCCCGCAATTCCGAAATGACGATGATGTCCGGGTCCTCGCGGAGTGCCGCGCGCAGGGCCGCGTCATGGGACAAGGTGTGCGGCCCGATCTGCCGCTGGGTGATGCGGCAGTTGGAGGGCGGATAGATGATCTCGATCGGCTCCTCGATGGTGATGATATGGTCATGCCGCTCGCTGTTCACGATGTCAACCAGGGTGGCCAAGGTGGAGGTCTTGCCGCAGCCTACCGGACCCGTCACCAAGACCAGGCCCTGGGCCCATTTGGTCAGCTCGCGGCAGGATTCCGGAAGGCCGGCCTCTTCCATGCTGCGGATGCGGTCCGGGATGACCCGCGCCGTCACGTCCCACCCGCGCCTTTGCTTGAGAAGGGTGACACGGTAACGCCCATGATGCGGTAACGTGTAGATGAACTCGAGATCGCCTTTGTCCTCGAAGGCCAGGAATTGCTCCCCGCCGAGGGCGCTTTCGACCCAACCCCGGATGCTGGTTTGGCTCAACGGCTCCGCGGAGACGGCTTGCAGGGCCCCGTAGCGGCGCAGCATGATGGGGTTTCCCGCGGAGAGATGCAGATCCGCGGCATGCTGTTGGCGCGCATAGGCCAACAATTCCCCCCAGGAGCTTCCGGGGCCTATGCTCGCGGGCGCGTCCACACGCGGCCCGTCGGCGGCGGGTCGATCCTCGCGGACCAAGCGTGCCGTGGCCGGCGAAGGCGCCGCGGAAAGAGGTGGCGCCGCGGAATGCGATTGCGCCGAGGCGGGCGAGGCGGGAAGCGATGCGGCCGGCGCATTCGGAACGGTTTTCTCCGGGGCAGGGAGGTGCGCGGATTCCGCCGCGCGTTTGCGCATCTCATGCTCCGCCCGGCTGGTCTTGCGCGCTTCAGGCTGGACGTCCTCCGCCACCGGAATCCAATTCTCCTCGACCACGTCGGTAATGGAGGGATCGCGTTGTACGATCGGTTCGGCGGGTAGGCCCGGCCCCGAATCGGGTTCGATGGCCATCGCCGCAGGCGCGGGAGCCTGGATGGATTCGAGGTAGGTACGGAGTTCGTAGTAGGTCGGTTCGGGAAGGACGCCTATTTCGACCAGCAGCAATGCGACATCCTTCTCGGCCGATACTTGGGGCCATACGGAAAGGATCTGCTCCCGGGACGCCAGTTGGTGGGAGAGGAGCAAGTTCGCGGCAAGTTGGTTGTCAATCATTCGAATCCGATAGGAAACCCATCCCATTATCCATAGTGGACGGTCGCTTGCAAAGCCGGAAAGCGGGGGGAGTAGCCCTCCATTCCGGAAGCATTGCCCCCTTTTCGGAAACCGAAGCTCCTGCTTCGGGAGCCGCTGGCCTCGGATTTGCTAAATTGCGTGGGTCCCAGGGCGGCATACATGCGTTTCCAGACCAAATTGATGGCGGTTTTCATCCTCCTGCTCTTAAGCGTAGTGGGGTTGATGGCGTTCTTTAATTTCCAGAACGCGAAGAAGTTGCTTGGCGAGGTCGAAGCGGACATGCAGGAGATCGTCAATACCGTGCACTTCTCCACGCGTAAGCTCTCGACCGAAAAGGGGCCGGACCGGGAGTTCCTGGAAAAATTCATCGAGGAATTCAAAGCCAAGAAGGGCGTGAAGGAAGTCTCCATCGTGAGCAATCGCCACGAAGTGATCGCCTCCAGCAATCCCAAGCGCATCGGCCGCAAGGACCAGGGCTTATCGGGCAAGGAGATCGTGGTGCAGGAGGAATTCGGCGCGCCCGATTCGACCCGCGAGGGCGGGCACCGGCTGCGCTATGAGGTCCGTATGCCGCTCATCCGCGATGATCGGGTCATCGGCCTGGTGCAGACTTCCATCGCCCTCACCGATTTCCGCAGCCTTCTGCGCGAAGCCTACGTGAAGAACCTGGGCATCGCCATCACCGCCTTGTTGGTCGCCTGCGGGGCCTCCTTCTTCATCCTGTACCGGCTCAACAAGCCCATCCGTTCCCTGAGCGCCGCCGCCGACCGCGTTTCCTTCGGCGATCTCACCGTGAAGATCCCCGATCTGGGGCGCGACGAGATGGGTCGATTGGCTGCCTCCTTCAACGGCATGATCACCAAGCTGGCCGAGCGGCAAACCCTGGAGGATCGCGTCCGCGGCCTGGAGCGACAGGCCATCCTCGCCGAATTGGCTTCCACCTTGGCCCACGAGATCCGCAATCCGCTCAACCTGATCAACCTGACCGCCGATCATCTGGGCGATCAGTTCCAGCCCGAAGAACCCGAACGGCGCATCGATTACCAAGGCCTGGTCGGCTCCCTGAAATCGGAAGTGAAGCATCTCAACCAGGTGGTGGGCGATTTCCTGGCCTTGGGCCGCCCGCATAAATTGAACAAGGCGGATTTCCGGCTGGAAAGCCTGCTGGAACAGGTGGAGATGATGGTCAAGCAGCATCTGGCCACCAAAGGGATCCGCTTCGCCATCGATTGCCCCGAGGACCTGCGCGTCATCGCCGATCAGGAGCAAATCCGCTTGGTGCTCCTGAACCTGTTGTTGAACTCCATCGAAGCCGTGGGGCCGGGCGGCCGCATCCGCATCCGCGCCCGATTGGATGAGGTCGGTACCCTCAGCCTTTCCATCATCGACGACGGCAAAGGCGTGGAGCCGGAGAACCTGGAGCTCATCTTCGAGCCTTATTTCACCAAGCGGCCCGGCGGTACGGGCCTCGGGCTGGCCCTGGTCCGGCGCATCCTCGACGAACACGGGGGCCGCATCGAAGCCAGGAATAATCCGGACGTAGGGCTGACCATGGAACTTACCATGCCGGCCGGGAAGGCCTGAATCGATGGCGAAGATCCTGATTGTCGACGACGAGGCCGCGCAACGGCGCATCATGGCGGATATCCTCAAGGCGGCGGGCCATCGCGTGGCGGTGGCCGAATCGGCGGACCAGGCCGAAGAAACCGTCGCCGATTTCGGGCCCGAAGTGGTGCTCACCGATCTCAAGATGCCGGGCCGGGGAGGATTGGCGCTGGTGGAATCCCTCGGCAAGCTTCCGCTTCCCCCGGAGGTGGTGGTGATCACCGCCTTCGGCACGGTCGATACGGCCGTGAAGGCCATGCGCCTGGGCGCGTACGACTATCTCACCAAACCCCTCGAGAAGGATGAGCTGCTCCTGGTGGCCGAACGCGCCGCCGAGAAGTTCTCCCTGCGCATGGAAAGCAAGCGTCTGCGCCAGGAACTGCATGGGCGCCTCGGGGAAGGCCTGGTGGCGGAGTCGGGCGCCATGAAGGCCATCCTGGAAATGGTGGACATGGTGGCCCAGAGCGATGCCACCGTCCTGATCCGCGGGGAAAGCGGCACCGGCAAGGAACGCATCGCCCGGCTGGTGCACCTGCAAGGCGCGCGCGGATCGCGGCCCATGCTCAGCATCAACTGCGCGGCTTTCCCCGAGACCCTGCTCGAGTCCGAGCTGTTCGGCTACGAGAAGGGGGCCTTCACCGGGGCGGCGGCACGGAAGATAGGCATCATCGAGGCCGCGCACAGCGGCACCCTCTTCCTGGATGAGGTGGGCGACATGTCCATCAGCACCCAGGCCAAGCTTTTGCGCGTCCTTCAGGAGCGCGAGATCAGGAGGGTAGGGGGGACCGCCACCATCCCTATCGACATCCGCGTGATCGCAGCGACCCATAAGGATTTGGCGGAAGGCATCCGCGACGGTTCCTTCCGCGAAGATCTTTTCTACCGCCTGAACGTGATCCCCATCGTGATCCCGCCCTTACGCGATCGCAAGGAGGATATCCCCGCCCTGGTCCGTCATTTCCTTTCGCGCTCCCCGCGGCCCAAGCAAATCGAGCCTGAAGTATTGCGTCTACTGACCCGCTACGATTGGCCGGGCAACGTGCGCGAGTTGCAGGCGGTCATCGAACGCGTTTCCGTCCTGACCAAAGGCCCGGAGATCACCCCGGCCGACCTGCCCTTCGAACTACGGGAAGAGGGCCGCCGGATGGCCGCCCCGCAAGGGGAATTCGAAATCCCCCCGGAAGGCATCGTGTTCGAGACCTGGGAAAAGAACCTGTTGGCGCAAGCCCTGGCCCGAACCCAAGGCAATATGGCCGAAGCCGCCAAGCTTTTGGGGATGACCTACCGGACCTTCCAGTACCGTGCCATGAAATTCGGCCTCAAAGGCGTTTAACCATTTGGGATGGGCCCCTATCCCAAATGGGTTAAATCCCGCCGGAATTCCCGTTCGAAAGTGTCCCTACTTGTAAAAACCGGCCTTATGCCCGCGCGCGCGAGTGGCACCGCGTTTGCATTGTAAGCCCCCGTGATTCGGCCGGCCCAAGTGGCCTGCGCCTGTTTCCCAATCAACACCAAGGAGTCCCATATGATGATCAAGAACATCTCCAAGCTGGCCGCCGCCGCCGTTCTCGCCCTTAGCGCCTCGGCCTTCGCCGCCGATGCCGCCGCTCCCGCCGCCGAGAAGGCCGCCCCGGCCGCCGCCGCCGCTCCTGCCGCCGCGGCCCCCGCCGCCGATGCGAAGGCCGCTCCCGCCCCCAAGCCCGGCAAGGCCATGACCTTGGCCGGCACCGTGGTTTCCAGCGACGCCATCGCCAACACCCTCGTGGTCAAGGGCAGCAAGGGCGAAGAGACCTTCTCCATCGCCCCCACCACCAAGATCATGATGGGCAAGAAAGAAGTGAAGATCGCCGACGTCGCCAAGGATGAGAAGGTGACCGTGAAGTACACGGAAGAGAACGGCGCCAAGACCGCCTCGGCCGTGAAGATCAGCGCCGCCGCCGGCAAGAAGTCCGAGAAGACTTCGACCGCCGCCGCCGCCCCGGCCAAGTAATCGAACGCGAGTAAATCGCATCGGCCGCCGTCCCTTAGGGGGCGGCGGTTTTTTTATGCCGGAAATTATCGGGATTATCGTGGAGACGGCGGAGCCAGATCGGGGCAATACAATACGGAGTCCCGCTTCACGCTGCTCCATTCGCGCGTGCACCCATCGGGAACGCCCGGGCGCGAAACCGGTTTCTGATCCAAGGTCTGCGCGCTTGCCGCTGCCGGGTCGCTCTCCGGCGCCGTCGCGGTAGGGGAGGCTTCCATGCAGGCCGCGAGGCCGCAGGCGGCTAAGAGCGACAACCAAGGGGACAGCCGACGGGTCGCGTTCAGATGAGGCTTCGAGGCAGGCATGCACGGATCCTAGCATGTGGCCGCGCGGGAAGCCAAGCATTCTACGGACCAGCAATGCCAGGCCCTGGAGCCACGCTTCCCGCGAAGCCAATAACGGCCGGGCCTGCGGGACGGTAAGGCCCAATTGCGGGGCGAGATTTTACCCTCTTCGGATTGCGCTTTGGGGAATTTGGGCCTATACTAGGCGAGGTCGCGGCCGGATGCTGCCGCGAGAATCGTCACGATTCCCGGATAACTTCCGGTTCAGCCGGGAATCCGGATCATCCCATGGGGGTAGCATGCCCGTTTCCTTCCCGATCCGCTCCGCCGGAGCCGTTGCCCTGGCCCTGTTCCTGCGGATGCCCGCAGGGGCCGCCTCCGAATGCGATTCCTGGCAGACGCGCCATCCCGAGTGGATTTTTTGCGATGACTTCGAGTCGGCGGGACCGTTGGCGGCGACCGGCCGCTATTTCGAAGTGAACGATAATGCGGGCGCGTTCAAACCCGCCGCCGGCGAAGGTTTGCACGGCACCGTCGGAATGCGCGCCACTTGGCAATCGGGGCAAGTGGATGCCGGCAATCTCAAGCTGGGTTTCGGCCGCTCGCCTTCCGCGTACTTCTCCAAGGGAATCCGGACCGGGGACGATTTCCGCGAAGTCTTTTACCGGATGTACGTGCGCATGCAGGCGGGCTGGACGGGTAATCCCTACAAGCTTTCCCGTGCCACCGTATTAGCCAAGTCGGACTGGTCCCAGGCCATGATCGCCCATCTGTGGGGGGATCAAGGCACCGGGCTGCAACTCGATCCCGCGTCCTGCACGGACGCGTCGGGAGCGGTGAAATGCGCCGGCTATAACGATTTCAACAGTATAAAATGGATCGGCGCGAAGGCCGGGCCGACCCACGTATTTGATGGAAGTTATGACGATAAATGGCTATGCGTGGAGGCGCATGTGAAGCTGAACTCGGCAGGCCAGTCCGACGGCCTGCACGAATACTGGATCGGGGATTCCTTGGAAGCGCGCCGCGAAGGCCTGAATTTCCTGGGGGACTACAAGGAGTATGGAATCAACGCCATTTTCTTCGAGAATTATTGGAACACCGGTTCGCCCAAGACGCAAATGCGGTGGTTCGACGATATCGTGGTTTCGACCCGACGCATTGGCTGTGCCGAAAGCCTGCCAGGGCCGGCGCTTCTGATTCCGCATGGCGCGGGGGCCATGCGCGCGACGGATCCTTCCGCGGAGATCTGGGCGATTGATGGACGACGTAAGGGGAGTAAGTTGTCGACTTTCTTTCCCGTTTACCGATTGCAGCCCGTGCCGTCCTCGCGCTAATACCGCCCTGTTTTTCCGGAGGATGATCGGCCAAACCCCGCCGATTTCACGGGGCAATGGTTTAGCCTTCTGACTTCCGGGAACAGTATTTTACTTCTGGAAGCTCCCTGGAGGTCGGCATGCACATATCCCTCGTTTTGATAGTGGCCCTGGCCGTGGTGATTTGCCTGATGTTATTGACGGTGGAGACGATCCGGGAATTCAAACGCATGGATCGCCGCCCTTCCGATTTCACGGGTTCGGATCGTTTGGCGGGCTCGGCCGAGTAAAGGAAGATGTAGCCCGCTAATCGCGGCCAGGAAGATTCACCAGATGGCCCGGAACCCCCGCACGTCGACGTGGACGAAGGCGCCGTGGGATTCGTTTTTGCTGTACTTCCCGATGCCGCCGATGAAGGGCAGGTAGAATTCGTTCAAGGACATGTCGTCCACCAGCTTGAAAAGCAATTCGGAATCGTCCCCGTCGCTGCGACCGTCCCCGTTGAGATCGTCCATTTCGCCGTCCTCGGGATCGGAATCGATGAAGATATCCGCGGCTCCGCCGTATTGGTGCGCGCTGAGCTTCACGTTGCCGATAAGATGGTTGTAAAAAGGGGTGCGGTAGCCGCTCATGACGTGGAAGGTTTCGCAGGCCCAGCCGGCTTGGTTGGCCTTCTCCAAGATCAATTCCAGCTTCAGGATCAGCCTTTCTTTCAAGGCCAGGTAGGCGGGCAAGGCGGTGGTCTGTTTGCAGGCGAATTGCCCCAGGCGGAAATGCGGGGAGATGGGTGTGGATTGGGTGGAAGAATCCAATTGGATGAATCCCTGCGGCCGGGCGTAGAAGGCCAGGCCGCGCAAGGGCGCTTTCGGGTACTTCCCGATCCGGTAACCGCGAAGGTACTCCCCCCGCATTTCCGAGGCCGGAACCATGACGAAGGCGTTGAAGAACATGGTATCGCCGCCGGCGGCCCCGGATATCTTGAAAGGATAGAGCCCGGAGGAATCCGGGGCGGTCCAAGACCATTGCCGCGGGCCGGTGGCCTGCGCCCGCTGGGCGGGATCCGAAATGATAAATGAACCGGTGTCATGCCCTTGCACCTTAAGCTTCAAGGTTTCCCCGGGCATGAGGAACACTGCGTTCACGCGATAGCGGGAACTTTCATCCTTGTAGGCGACGGAGAATCCCAGCTGTCCCGTATCGAAGGCCCGGGAAAGGGGGGAACAAACCCCGATGAGGGCCAGCGCCAAGCATAGCCTGGCGCGGACCGCTTGGAGGCGAGTCCCGATTCCAGCCCGCTGCCGGGAGGCCACCAGGAAGGTTTCCGCCGGGGCGGCCCTTCGCATCAGAAAGTGGTGGCTTTGCGGGCGAGCGCCAATTCCATGCGCCGGTTCCATCCGTATACGTCCTGGCGGAATTGCAATCCGCCCTCCTTGTCCGGGAAACAGGTCCAATAAAGGATATGCACGGGAACCCCTTCGCTTAAAGGGATGAATTTCTCGTCGCCTTGGGCTATGCCGGCCGCGAGCTTCTCGGGCGTCCATTCCTTGCCTGTCTTCGGGTCATCGCGTAGCACCCATTCGGCCAATCGGATGGGTTCGGAAAGGCGTACGCATCCGTGGCTAAGGGCCCTCTTGTTGCGTTGGAAATAGCCTTTGGAGGGGGTATCGTGCAAGTAGATGTTAAAAGGATTGGCGAGTACGAACTTGAGGCGGCCCAAGGCGCTGGCGTCGCCGTTCTTCTGCCGGATGCGGAAGGTGAATTTGGAGGTATCGATGGAGGGCCAATCGATGGAATCGGCCCGGAGCGTTTGCGCCTTATCGCCCCACCCGGAAAGCAATTCCATGTCATGGCTCGCGAGATATCCCGGATCGCGCTGCAGTTCGGGAAGCATCTCCGCTTTAGCGATGGTGGAAGGAACGTTCCAGGAGGGATTGAGTTGGAGGGCCTTGATGGTATCGCTGAAAACCGGAGTGCTGTCCTCCTTGCGGCCCACGACCACGCGCATGGAAAACTCTTCCGCGCCGTCGCGCCAGGCCCCCAGGCGGTAGTCCGCGATGTTGACGCGCACATGGCGGGTCCCCAGTTCGCGCGGGAGCCAGCGCCAGCATTCGAGGTTGAGTTCGATTTGATCGATGCGGTCCTCGATGGGTATGTTGATTTGCCTTAAGGTTTGCGGTCCGGCGATACCGGTGGGCTCCAAGCCATGCACTTCCTGGAACCTACGCACGGCCTCGCCCAGTTCCGGCGCCCAGGCGTCCGCGCAATCGCCCCCACGCCAGGTTCCGTCGGCGGCGAGGCGATGGCAGAGCGCGCTCACGCGCGGCCCGCTGGCTCCCGGTCCCAGCGCCGGGCCGTCGGGCACCCGGGGCCAACCGCCCGCCTCCGCCATCCGGCGATATTCCGATAGCCAATATTTCATGACCCCATACCCGGGATCGATCGGCTCCAGCTCCAGCAAGGCGTTGCGGAAGTCGCGCTTTTCGGCCAAGGCGCCGGCCAGCCAGGCCGGCAAGTCCACATGTTCCTCGCCCACGTGCCAATTGTCTTCCGGGATGGGCATCTTGAGCCGTATCCTGCCGTAGAGGAGATGCCGCGCGAGCTTGAAGGCTGCATCGGAGAGGATCAAATCCATGATCGCGACCGCTTGGGGGTCGCCGCGTAAGCGCCAGAAGCCGCCGCGTTGCGAACGTCGCAGCAGGGTATCCAGGGCGACGGCATGGTATTCGTCCGGGTCCAGGCCTTCCAGATCGCTTTTCCGTACGGCGTCCAAAAGCTGCCAGGCGGCCCGCGCGGGATGGCCGTTGGCGAACCAGGCCGGGGCGCCCTGGCGTGCCTCGTAGAAGCCGAGCAGATCCTTGTTCCGGTTCACCGTGGCTCCCGCCACCTTGACGGTCCGGCCGGAATCCAAGCGGGCCAGCCGGGCTTGCAGCGCTTGCCGGGGGGAGGGGCCGCCGAAGAGGCGCGCTAGGGCAGAGGACGTGTCCGGAGCTACGGTCGCGGCGAAGCTGGAGGCGCACGTCAGTATTAATGCGGCGAGAAGAAGGACGGCGCTGCGCATGGATACCTTTACAAATAACAATAATGCGAATGATCGAGGGGATACGTCCCCGCGTTTCGCCGGGGCCGGGAAAAACCTAGTTTCTCTGGGATGTCCGCCTTACGCAAGATGCAAGCGCGCTGCCCCTACTGCGGGGAAGTCCAGCGCATGGAAATCGACCTGAGCGAGGGCCTGCCGCAGGAGTTCGTCAGCGATTGCACCGTTTGCTGCCGCCCCATCGAAGTGGCAGTAACCTCCGGGTTACATGGGGACGCGAATCCGGTCCTGCGCCTGCGCTCCGAAGACGATGTGGGCTAGCCCGCCTCGTTCTTGAACACGCGCAGCAACCACGCCAAGGCGGGAAGGATCATCGCCGCGCCCGCCAGGAGGGCCCAGCCCAATTGATCCAACGCGGCGGCGGGGGCATGGGCGTTGAAGATGGTCAGATCGGGTCCGCCCTTCATTTTCACCAAAACCGGGAACTGCACCGCGAACCAAGCCGTCAGGATGAGCGCCACCAGGGTTCCCGCCAATACGCGCGCGGGCCAGGCGCGTTCGCGGGCGAGGCAGACCCAGAGCGCCGGCATCAGGGCCGTAGCCGCCAGCATGCCCCCCGCCGCCCAAGGGTTGGACGCGAAGCGCTTGGCGAGACCGACGCCGTCCCTTTCCGCCGCCGCGAACACGATGGCCCCGGCCAACACCGCCGCCGCGCTGGCCGCCGCCGCCCGCCGCGCGAATCGCCTACGCAAGGGCCCTTCCGGGCATTCCCCGATCAGGTATACCGCCGCCAGGAAGGCGAATAGGCAGACGGTGAAAAGCCCCAGGGCCAGGGGGAAGGGCCGTAACCAGGGGTGTACGTAACCTTCGAAGTATCCGATGGGGCCTTGGCCGATCCCGCCGGGTAGTGGAGCGCCCGATAGCATATCGCCCGATTGCAATCCGCCAGGTACGAGCGCCCCGGTCACCACGCCCAGGCAGAACGGCGTCCACAGGCTGGACCATACGAAGAAGAACGTATAGGGCCGTTGCGAACGGCCTTGGACGGCGTCGTAATGCCGGAAGGTAAAGGCGCATCCCCGGGCGATCACGCCCATCAGCATGGCGGTCAGCGGTAAATGCAATTGGATGGAGACCCGCGCGTATACCGAGGGGAAACCCATGAAAAGGATCACCACTATCAGGATCAGCCAGATATGGTTGGCTTCCCACACCGGCCCCAAGGCCCGATCGATGATGTGCCGCTGCTCCCTGCGGCCCTCCCGTCCCGTGAAAAGTTCCAGGATGCCGGCCCCGAAATCGGCCCCGGCCAGAAGGCAATACAAGAGCAAGCAGGCCCCCAAAAAGGGGATGATGACCCAGAGCATGAGGGGTTGGGAAGCGGGAAGGTCAAGCATGGCCGGCTTCCGGGCGCGCCGAGGGATAATCCCGTTCCGCCGCGCGGATGTGCCGCAGCAGCAGCCATCCCACTACCAAGGCCAGGAACAGGTAGACCAGCGAGAAGGCGAGGAAAGGGTAGACCAATCCCGGCATGGGGGTGACGGCATCGCACGTGCGCATGAAGCCGTAGAGGATCCACGGTTGCCGCCCGACTTCGGTGACGGTCCATCCGGCTTCCAATGCGATGAATCCGAGCGGCGTGCAGATCGCCGCCAAGGTCAGAAAGCGGCGATGGTCCAGCCAAACCGATCGGCGGAAGGAAAGGAACAGGAACAAGGCGGCGACGGCCGCCATGGCCGTGCCGGCCCCCACCATGATCTGGAAGGCCGCGTGGACGGGAGCCACGGGGGGCCATTGATCGCGGGGGATGTCCTCCAGGCCTTGGACTTCCGCATGGAGATCCCCGAAGGCCAGGAAGCTCAGCATCCTGGGGATCGGGAGACCGTAACGTACGCGTTTCCCCTCCTCGTCGGGCCAACCGCCTATGTACAGGGGGGCGCCGGCTTCGGTGCGGAAATGGGCCTCCATGGCCGCCAGCTTGGCGGGCTGCCGGCGGGCGGTGCCCTTGGCCAGGCGATCGCCGCTTAAGGGTTGCAGGAGGGCCGCGACCGAGCCTATGGCGAGGGCGATGCGGAAGGCCTCGCGGTGGAATTCGGAACCGGGCTTAAGGCGAAGCAGCAAGGCATGCAGTCCGCCCACGGCGAAACCGGTGGCCGCGAAGGCGGCCAAGAGCATATGCAGGGACTGTCCCTTCCAGGCCGGATTGAACATGGCCCTCCAGGGATCGATGTCCGTGGCGCGCCCGTTCAGCCAGGTGAAGCCCGCGGGGCTGTTCATCCAGGCGTTGGCGCAGACCACGAATATGCCCGAGAGAACGCCGGATATCCCCACGGCCAAGCCCACGCCCCAATGGACCTTGGGGGGAAGGCGGTTCCAACCGTAAAGGAAGAGCCCTAAGGCGATGGCCTCCAGGAAGAAGGCCGTGCCTTCCCAGGAAAAGGGCATGCCGATGACCGGGCCCGCCTGTTCCATGAAGCGCGGCCAAAGCAGGCCGAGCTCGAAGGACAAAGCCGTGCCGGAGACCGCGCCTACGGCGAAGAAGATGGCCACGCCGCGGGACCAGGCCCGGGTCAGATCGCGGAATACGGTCCGGCCGGTACGGAGCCAGCGCCAATGGGAGACGGCCATCAGGAAAGGCATGGCCATTCCGATGGAAGCGAAGACGATGTGGAAGCCGAGGGAGACCGCCATCTGGGATCGCGCCGCCATGAGGTCTTCCATGGCGGCAAAGATAGCAAGCGGATGTCCGCGCTTAGCCGGCGCGGGCCGGCTTTCTCAGCGGATTATTTCCGAGCGGTCATTTAGGCGCGAAGATCTCTTGATAGAAATCCTGCATGGCTATGAAGGCGCGGTTGGCGGCCTCGGGATTGTAGGCCATGCCCTTGGAATTGTCGGTGCCGGCATTGGGGTTGGTGAAGCCATGCACGGCGTTCCCGTATTGCACCAGGGCCCAATCGGTCTTGGCCGAACGCATCTCGTCCTGGAAAGCCTTCACCTGGTCCTGGGTCACGAAGGGATCGTCTGCGCCATGCAGCACGAGCACCTTGCCCTTGATGTTCTTCGCCATCTCGGGATGCGGCGTATCCAGGTTGCCATGGAAGCTCACCACGCCGTCCAGCCTGGCGCCGCTGCGGGCCAGCTCGAGGGCCACTCCGCCGCCGAAGCAGAAGCCCATGGCCGCGATCTTGGAGGCATCCACGCGCGGGGACTTGAGAAGCTGATCGAGGGCGGCCTTGCCGCGCGCCTGCATCAGCGGCCGGTCGCTCTTGTATTGCCCCGATAGGGCGGATGCTTCCTTCATGTCCTTCGGATGCACGGTCTTGCCGTAGATGTCGGCCACCAACACGACGTAGCCCAGCTTAGCCACGCGTTCCCCGTATTGCCGCGCCAGATCGGTCATGCCCATCCAGTCGGGCACCAGGACGATGCCGGGGATCTTCCCCTTGGCGGAAGCATCGTATACCATCAGGCCTTCCAACGACGTGGTGTCCTGCTTATAGGCGACGGGTTCGGATTTGACGGCGGCGGCGGCCGGAACGGCGGCCAGCATCGAAGCCAGGGTGACGAGCGATAGGGATGCGTACGCGAACATGCCGGACATAGTTCCTCCTTGGAATGGCGATGATATAAAATCATCCCGCGTTAGGGGCAATCCATTCCCGCCGCGATACTAGCTTTCCGCATGGTATGTATCCGCCTGCGCAAGCCGAAAATCCGATCCGGGCCGCCATCCTCCTTTGGCGGAACCAGCGCGCTTCCGTTTCAGGGCCGATGGGGCTGGCCGGATTGGCGCGTCATGCCGGGGCGCTCATCGATGCGATCGCGCCGGAGGCGATCGGTCCTTTGGCGGCGCGCGGGCAAACGGTTTCCTGCGCGAAGGGATGCGGGGCCTGCTGCCGCCAGGCCGTACCGTTGTCGCCGGCCGACGTTCTGCTTCTCGACGAAGCCATGGAGGCGATGCCGCAGGATCGCCGTAACGAGGTCGAAGCCGGTTTCGTCCGCATCGGGCAGGCGTTGCGCGAGGCGGACCTGTTCGATGCGCCTCTCCTGGACCGGGGCGCGGAATATTTCGCTTTACGGCTTCCCTGCCCATTCCTTTCCGAGGAAGCCTGCGGCGCGCATTCCCATCGTCCCCTGGTCTGCCGCGAGCACCTGGTGTCCTCGCCCTCGGAATGGTGCGGCAATCCTTTCGGCCGCTCCGTCCGCATGGTGGATGTGCCCGTTTCCGTTGGCGAAGCGGTGGCCGAAATGGTGGGCGGCTTGCTGAGCGGCCGGGAGGACATTCCCTTGGCGCGATTCCCGGCATG
>JAEKLQ010000048.1 GCA_019509785.1 Fibrobacterota bacterium
TGATGAGCCAACCCAGATTGAGGAAGGCCAGCCATTGATTGGATTTAGCGGGATCGTCCCCGTCAGGGACGGATGGGTCAGCGCTTTTCATCCATCTGCATGGAGCAATTGCCTTGGAACATCGCCCCCTCGTTAATGACCAACTCCCGCGTCTGGAGATCGCCGACCAAGGTCGACTTGGGCTCGAGCACTATTTTCTCCTGCGCATGCAGGTTCCCCAGGATTTGCCCCGCCACCGTCGCCGAGCGCACCTGGACCTGGCCCTCGATTTTCCCCGTCGGACCCAGGATCAGCATCCCGCCCACGTCCACGGTCCCTTTCAGGAATCCGTCCACGCGCAAATCGTGCTCCACCTTGACATCTCCCAGGATCTGGGTGCCCTCGGAAATGAAGGTCTGGACGGTGGCGATGTTTTTGGACATGGGTTTCCTCACTTCAGGTATTGTTCGGGGTCTACGGCTTTGCCTTTGATCAGGATCTCGTAGTGCAGGTGCGGGCCGAAGCTATTGCCGGTGTTTCCCACCGCGCCGATGGAAACGCCTTTTTCCACATGGTCCCCCGCCTGCACGAAGCTCCGGGACAAATGCGCATAGAGGGTTTGCACGCCATGATCGTGATCGATTTTCACGAAGCGCCCCAAGTCCCGGTCTTGGCCTGCTTGGATCACGATTCCCGCCGCCGCCGCCGCGACCAGGGCGTTGCCTTCGGCGATGATATCGACGCCGTCGTGGCGCGCCTCCGCGGAAGCGACCGCTTCCCCCGGGGCTGCGCCTTCGGATGCGGCCGCTCCGGCCGCCGCCGATTGGCCGGGAGTCGACCCGGCGTTGAACTTCTGGCTGATGATGCCGGCCGTGGGCCAGATGTCGGGAATCTGATCGCGCGCGGGGAACGCTCCCGAGCCGCGGCGCTTGCGATCCAAGGCGCGCACTTGCGAAATGAACTTGTCGATGTCCGCCGCCGACATGCGCGTACCCGCGTTCCCGTCGCCTGTGGTATCGGCCCCTTTTTCGGCGATGAAGGTCTGGAGGATCCCGCGGATCTTCCGCTCCTGTTCCGCCATCTGGTCCAATTCCTTTTCCAGCAAGGTCATCTTCTGCTGCCTCTGCCGGAGCTCGCGGTTGATGACGGCCAGATGGTTGGCGGCGAACACTTTCCCGTTGATCTCGGTGATCTTGACCGCGGCCAAGGCCGTAGCGAACAGGGCCAGGATGATGGCGTAGAAAAGGAACTCGAAAAAGCGATAGCGCAACTTGATGGTCCAGACCGCGCTCGAATCGTCGGGCAGGATTTGGATGGTGATGTAGCGCTTCTTATTCATGGGTCGGGGCGAAGGGCGGGGGAAAGGGCTCAGGTCCGGTCCGGCGAGGGCGGCTTCGTTCAGCCGTGGGCCAATTGCGCCCGTTCTATCATCTCGGCGAAAGCTTCCAGGTCTCCGCGCTGCATGAAGTGGATCTCCAGTATGCCCTTGGCATCGTTCCCGCGCAGGGTCACCTTGGTGCCCAGCAACAATTGCAGTTTTTCCAGGAAGGCCTGGGTGTTCGGATTGCGTCCCGATTTCGTTGCATCCCGTTTCGTGCCCGACTTCTCGGCTTTGCGCACGTTGAGATGATCCTCGACAATTTTGTGGGCCAGTTTCAAGCGCTTATTCGGTTCCGCCTGGAGCAGGGCGCGGCCGTGCCCGGCCGTCAGCTTCCCTTCCCGGATCATTTCCAAAAGGGGATTCTCGAGTTTAAGCAAGCGCAAGGTATTGGTGATGGCCGAACGGCTCTTCCCCAGCTTCTGGGCCAGCTCATCGTGGGTGATGCCGCAGGTATTGATGAGCTGCTCGTAGGCCATGGCCTCTTCGATGGCATTCAGCTGCACCCGCTGGATGTTCTCGATCAAGGCCATTTCCATCATGTCGCGATCGGAAAGGTGATCGCGCACCAGGGCCGGGATGGTTTTCTGGCCCAAGCTCTGCACCGCGCGATAGCGGCGTTCGCCGGCTACGATCTGGTAGCCATCGTGGTGCTTACGCAGCAAGATGGGCTGGAGCAATCCTTTTTCGCGGATCGAGGTCGCCAGTTCCGCGATCTCTTCCGGACCGAACTCGGTGCGCGGCTGGAAAGGATTTGGAGTTATTTTGGAAAGTTCAATTTCTAGGGTCGCGCCGCCGGTCTTGGGATTGACGACTTCGGTGCCCAGGTTGCCGAAAATGGCTTCCAGGCCCTTACCCAAAGCCTTCCTAGTCATTCTGCAGAATCTCCTTGGCCAACTCCATATAGCGCATCGCGCCCATGCTCATGGCATCGTACAGGATGATGGGCTGACCGAAAGAAGGGGCCTCGGACAATTTCACGCTGCGAGGGATGATGGTCTTGAACACCTTTTCCGAAAAGGTATTCTGCACGTCCTCGGCGACCTGCTTGGAGAGGTTCAACCGGCTATCGTACATGGTCAGCAGCGCGCCTTCGATGGACAATTTCGGATTCAGATTCTGCTGCACCAGGCGGATGGTGTTCAAGAGTTCGGCCAGACCCTGCAAGGCGTAGTACTCGCATTGGATCGGAATCATCACGGTATCCGCGGCCGTGAGAACGTTCAAGGTCAGCATGCTCAGGGAGGGAGGCGAGTCGATGAAGATGAAATCATAGTCGCCGCGGATTTGTTCCAGCACCCGGGTCAGGCGTTTTTCCCGCATGGGCTGGGTGATGAGTTGCACTTCCAGGCCCGCCAGGGATCGGGAACAAGGCAGGATGGAGAGGAAGGGCATGCTGGTGGGGCGGATGAAATGCCGAACTTGGTCCGCCGTGACCGCCTTATCCGCTTCGGCCAGGATATCGGAAATGTCTTCTTCGAATTCCTTGGGATCGAAGCCCAACCCTTGGGTCGCATTCGCCTGAGGGTCCATGTCCACCAACAGCACCTTTTTTTCCATGGCCGCCAGAGCCGAGGAGGTGTTTACGCAGGTGGTGGTTTTGCCTACGCCGCCCTTCTGATTGCAGGCTGCGATTATACGGCTCACATCTCTCCCGTTTTGTATGCGATGACGATGAAATACTTCCGGGGATTGCCAGGGAGATGGTAGGGGTGGTTTTCGACCTTATCATAACCGGGAGGGGTGGTGTTCTCTTCCGAGGCCTTGAAGGTCATGAACAGTCCGCCCGGCTTCAGCATCTTATAGGCGAGTCGCGCATCCCTGGTGAACTCCCCGAAGGCGCGGCAGCACACCACGTCCATATGAGATAGAAAAACCTTCTCGACCCGCTCGTTGAGCACATGCAGGTTGGGGATGCGGATCTCGCGGATCAGCTCTTGCATCAGAACGCTTTGCTTCTGTTTCGGTTCGACCGCGAACACATCGATGTCCGGGCAGGCGATGGCGATGGGCACCGCGGGTAGTCCCACGCCGCTCCCCATATCCGCCAACTTATTCACCTCTTTGAAGAAGGGCATCAGTTGGACCGAGTCCACGATATGCCTTTCCCAAACGGTCGGCTCATCCTTCTCGCTTACGAGATTGATGTTCTTGTTCCATTTCCGCAGGAAATGTTCGACTTCCCTGAGTTTTTGTAGGGTTTTATCGTCGAATTTCGACGGATCCTGGAGCAGATTTTCCATAGGGCAAGTAAATGTACGAAGGGATTTTTGGATTTCAAGACTTCAGGATATCTCGGACCCTCCATACCTGAATTATGGCGGCGCGGATCGGCTTTCCAATTCGGGCGAGATCTTGGTTTCACGTGAAACAGTGCGGCTGTTTTCACGCCATCCATCTCCTGTTCCTGCTGATGTTTCACGTGAAACACCCGCAAGGGATTTTAAGGGCGGCGATTCCAGGAATCGACGATGAGCCATACCGTACCACCATGTGGGGTGCATGCGGATCAGAACCTCTAAGACTCGATGGTAGCGCCGGGCCAATCGAGCTGGAGTAAGCGAGACCGAGGGGGATGCGGTTGGCGCCGCCAGGAGCAGAAGGCGGAAGGTTCCATCGGGAAGCAGGGTCCCGAACCAAACCTCAACCGACCGATGCCGGAGGAGGAAGAGGGGTAGGGGATCGACCCCCAAAGGCTGATCGAAAAATGCGGCGCGGACAGAAGAGGCTTGGGCGCGCTGATCCCAGAGCATTCCAAAACAACCGCCGTGCTCCAGGTGGTGAAGCGCCCTGCGAGGAATCCGATCGGAGACGGTTGCCAGGCCGAGACGGCTTCTCATCCGGATGAGAAGCCGTTGCGCATATTGATGGGCCATTGGCCGCGCCGCACTGAGTAATCCAATCCCTTGAGCGGTCATCCAGGCCCCCATCAGCTCCCAATGATGGAAGTGGGCGGTCAGAAATACTGCGGGTGCGGACTTGAGCTTTTTTAGTTTTTCGGCATCCTGAGGTCGAGTGCGAATGGTCTGGCCATAGCGGCCATGCGTCAATCGGACGAAATCGAGGGCGGCATGGGTGCAGAAGCGCAAGCGAAAGAAGGGCTGCCGAATGCCGCAGCGCTGTACATTCTCGCGCAGAATCCTCCTTTTCCATCCCCCTATATATAGGAGAAGGCCCAAGGGAAGGGCTAAAATCCGGAGATAGAGGCTTTGCGGCTTCATAAGAGTCCCTAACAGAATCCGGCCGCAGCCGAGTCTCCATCCGATGAGGGACTCTAAGCATGGGTATTTCACGATCGAGTCTAACCCTTGATCTGGCAACAGGATGAAAGCTAAATTGATCCCCTCATCTTAAAATCGGATTTCCAGTATGAAGAGAACGTTCCAGCCCCGTAATCGTAAACGCGTGAACAAGCACGGTTTCCGTGCCCGCATGGCGACCAAGGATGGCCGCGATGTCTTGGCGCGCCGCCGGGCCAAGGGTCGCCATCGCCTGACGGTGAGCGACGGGATGGCGTACAAGGACATTTGATTCTTCCGTCCCGGGAGCGGGGGAGTTAACGTGCCTGCACGCCCGACCCCGTCTCCTGATCCGGATCAACCGGAGCATCTGCCTCCTCGCGAGCGCAGGCTCCGCACGCCCCAGATGTATAAGCGGGTTTTCGAAACCGGAAGGGCGCTCCGCAGCGCCCCGCTGACGGTGCGTTTTGCGCGCCTCGCCCCGGAACGCACGCGGGTAGGTTTCATCATCCGTAAGCGTAGCGGTAATGCGCCGCTTCGGAACGCCATCCGCCGCATACTCCGCCAATGTTTCTTCGAGGCCCTTCCCTCCTTGTCCGAAGGCACCTGGGTGGTTTTCGACGTGCCGGAGCGGGCGTCCCGCTTTAGCCGCACGGAAATGCGATCCCAAGCCCGGCAACTGCTCGCCGCCATCGCGGAGGGCAAATGAGCGGAGCCGCGGCCCGCGTGGCGCAAACGCCTTTCCTGATCTTGATACGCGCTTACCAGGCTTTGCATGGATCTTTCTTCCACGGGGTGTGCCGTTTCCATCCCACGTGTTCCCAGTACGCTTATGACGCCATCGAGACCCGCGGCCTGGCCATGGGACTGATCCTGGCGGCCTGGCGTATCCTCCGCTGCCAGCCTTTAGCCCGCGGCGGATTCGATCCCGTTCCACCGGCCCGACCGCCAACGCCCTTCCGGGCTTGGCCTTCGCGTCGTCCCCGAATATCACTGAGGAGACTCTCTTGAATAAGAACACGATCGTGGGCTGGATCCTGCTGTTGGGGCTGATGCTCCTGTGGACCGGCTATCAGCAGAGACAGCATTCCAAGGAGCAGGCGCAGAAGTCGGCGCAGCAAAAGACCGACTCCCTGGAAAAGGCCAAGACCCTCGCTGCCGCGGCTGCCGATTCGGCGGTGCGCGCGGCGCGTACGCCCGCGCAGAACGGTGCACTCTCCGACTCAGGAAAAGCCGCCGCCGCTTCGGCAGTGGCGCATACGATGTTGATCGTGGAGACCAATCGTTTCACGGTGACCGTGGATAACCAAGGCGCGCGCCTCGCCAAGGTGACCTTGAAGGAGTTGGCCGGGCACAAGCCATTGAACCCGGATATCATCCAGGGGGATGGCGGCGCCTTGACCCTGACGGTGGACAACCAGGACTTGACGCGGCAATTATGGATCCCGGATACGAAGGATAGCGTGCTGGATGCGCGCCAGGCGCCGGCCACCGTGCACTTCAAGCTGATCGCGCCGGACGGGAAGCGGACCTTGGATCGCAGCTTCACCTTCTATCCCGACAGCGCGAAGATCGTCCAGCATTTGGAATCCTCGACACCGCTCGGATCGTATTCCCTGGGTTGGAACGCGGGCCTGTCCGAAACGGAAAACATCGTGCATGGCAAGGGCGTAGGGCTCATGAGCGGCTACTTCAGCGAGCTTATCTACGACAATGGCGTGAACGTGGAGCGGACCGCCTTCGTGGGCGATAAGGTCCTGAACGCCGAGAGCGGGGTGCTGAAATGGGCGGGCCTGCGCCGCAAATACGTGGCCGGGGTGATCAACTTCAATCACGAGACCAACAACAAGGTGGTGGCGAAGGGGAGGGTGGCCGAGAATGAGGACAAGAGCTATCCCCACGATTACGAGCTGCTGATCTCGGCGAGCAATGTCGAGGACAAGACCTTGGACTTCGATTTCCTGATCCTGCCCTTGTCCTATGATCAGCTGCTGGCCTACCATCAGAACTACGAGAAGATCATCTTCAGCGGCTACGAATCCTTCTTCCGCGCCGACATATGGTATCCGGCCCTGTGCGGGCTGGTGCTGCATACCCTGAAGTTCTTCAATGGGTTCGTGCATAATTACGGCCTGGCCATCATCCTCCTCACCTTGCTGGTGCGGACCCTGACCTTCCCCTTGACCATCGCGCAGACCAAGCAAGGCGTGAAGATGCAACAGCACATGCCCGCCATCTCGAAGATCCGTGAAAAGCATAAGGGCAACCCCCAGAAGGCCAATCTCGAGATCATGGAATACTACAAGAAGGAAGGCGTGAATCCCTTGTCCGGGGTGATGGGCTGCTTCCCGGTGTTCCTGCAGATGCCGATCTTCATCTCCCTCTTCAACGTGCTGGGCCGTTCGGTGGAATTGAAAGGGGCTCCTTTCTTCGGTTGGGTCCATGACCTGGCCCGGCCGGACGTGGTCTACGACGCGCTGAAGCTTCCTTACCTCTTTCCCTTGGGCGTGACCATCCTGCCTTTCTTCATGGCCGCCAGCATGTTCTTCCAGATGAAGATGTCCGTCAAGGATCCGAACCAGAAGATGATGGTTTGGATGATGCCGGTCATGATGTTCGTCTTCTCGTGCTCCTTCCCGTCGGGCCTCGTGCTTTACTGGACGGTCTCCAACCTCTTCACCATCGGCCAGACTTACTTTTACACCAACCGTTTGCGGCCCGCCGGCGCGGCGGTAGTGACGACCCCCGCCAAACCGACCCGCAACAAGCCGGCGAAGACCTGAACCGATGAACGCGGCGAGCGGGGAACCATGAATGCGACGAGCGTGGAGTTTGCCTGAGCAAACTCCAGAGCGAGGAGCCTAACTTGGACACAATCGTCGCCTGCTCCACCCCGCCCGGCACTTCCGGGCTGGCCGTACTTCGCCTCTCGGGGCCCGCCTGCCGCACCGTGGCCGCCGCCTGCCTGGGCCGGCCCGACCCCTTGCCGCGCCATGTCTATCACGGCCCCTTCCGGGTCCCGTCGACCGGGTCCGGTTCCCATTCATTAGCCGTCGTCCCCGGGGAAATCCTCGACCGCCTGAACTTCGTTTTCTTTTCCGCTCCCGCCAGCGCCACCGGCGAAGACGTCCTGGAGATTTATCCCCATGGCAATCCGCTCCTCATCGGTAGGATCCTCGCCGTCCTGAGCTCGATAGCGGGCGTGCGTCCCGCGGCGCCGGGGGAATTCACCCGGCGGGCCTTCGAGCAGGGCAAGATCGATTTGCTTCAAGCCGAAGCCGTCGGCCAACTCATCCATGCCGAAACGGTGGAAGCCTTGCGCAACGCGCGACGGGTGGCGGAGGGCGCCTTGAGCGCGCCGCTCAAGGCCTTGCGGGAGGGGTTGGTGGACCTTTCCGTTAGGCTGGAGTTGGACGTGGATTTTTCCGAGGAAGAGGCCGACCCGGATTACGGCTCCTGGGTCCCGCGCCTGGAAGCGATGCGCCGCCGATTGGACGACCTGGCAGCCGGCTTCGAAAAAGGGCGGGGGCTGGGCCGCGCGCCGCGGGTGGCCATCCTGGGCGCGCCCAACGCGGGCAAGTCCAGCCTGGTCAACGCCCTGGTGCGCGAGGATCGCCTGATGGTTTCCGCCGTCCCCGGGACCACCCGGGATTGGGTGGAGGTAACGTTGACGTTACCCGGGGGCCGCGTGCAACTGGTGGACACGGCGGGTTTGGGCCGTCCCGTGGACGACCTGGACGCCATGGCCATGGAAAGGACGCGTCGCCAATGGGGCGAGGCGGACGTACGGGTATGGGTGGAGGACGGTACGCGCGAAGCCGTCCCGGCGCCCTTGCCGGGCATGGAATCCATCGGAGGCGAAGCGGCCGAAGCGCCGGCCCGCAATGCCGTGGACCTGCGCGTGCGCACCAAGGCCGATTTACCGGGTTTCCATCCCCTGCCCGATGCGCTTTCCGTTTCCAGCCCGACCGGCGATGGCTTGGAGGCCCTGCGAACCCGGTTGGAAGCGGCCGCCTTCCGAGGCCGCGGCACCGGGGAAGATCCCCTCCTCACGACCGAGCGGCAATTCCGCGCGGTCATGGCCGCCCGCGATCGGGTAGACGCGGGTCTGGCAAGTTTACGCCGCAAGCCGGCCATCGAGATCCTCGCCTTCGAGATCCGCGAAGCGGCCGGCCATCTAAGGGAACTGCTGGGAGAGATCGCTCCCGACGAAGTGCTGGGCCGCATCTTCGCCGGATTTTGCATCGGGAAGTAATCCGCGGATTTCCGGGATCACTCGAGTTCCAGCGTATAACCCTCCAACCCCAAGCTCTCGGGAATCCCGTCCAGGAAGGGCGTCAGCCTCGCCGCCTCGTAGCGCCCGAAGCCGGAGGATTTCCCATGAAGCCGCAAATGATGCAGCCAATGCTGGATGACGTAATGCCCGCCCCCGTGCACGGTCCATTCCGGCGATAGGATGCGGCAGCCCGATGCGGATGCGCCTTCGACCCGGCCGCGGCCTTCGACCTGGAGATACTGGCGCACGATGTCGGCATGATAGGGGGTGAAGGCCACCGGCGATAGCACAAGATGGATTTCTTCCCGGCGGCGAAGGATCACGAACTTGCCCGACTCCTCATCGCCCCCGCCAGCCGCGGCGGTCGTTGCATCGGCCGGATCCGGGGCGGAGGGGAATTCGCGGTAGATGCGGACGAAAAAGCGGGTCGCCGGGTTTCCGGACGGGCCGCCGGGCTTTTCGCCGCTCATGCCGAAGCGCGGATGCGCGCGAGCAGATCGGATGTGGAGAGTCCCGGGATTTTCCCTACGATGTGGATGCGTCCCCCGTGGGCCTTCACCGACGGCGCTTCGATGCAGTCAGGTCCGTATTCGGACCCGTTCACGTGCACGTGCGGTTTGATCTCGGCCAGGAAGGGCATGGGCTCGCTCTCATCGAAGATATGCACGAAGTCCACGGCCCGCAAGGCGAGGAGCATACGGGCCCGTTCCGCCTCGGGAACGATGGGCCGGTTTCCGCCCTTGTAGGCCTTCACCGAAACGTCGCTATTGAGCCCGACGATGAGTACGTCGCCTTGGGCCTTGGCCTCCTCCAGGATATGCAAGTGGCCGGCATGCAACACGTCGAATGATCCGTTGATGGTTACGACGCGCTTGCCTTCCGCTTTCAGGCGTTGGGACAACTCCGAGAGTTTCCCCCGCGCGACCAAGTGGGTGTTCCCCCGTTCGCCCTCCAGCAATTCTTCGCGCGTCACCGTGGCCGTGCCGAACTTGCCCACCACCACGCCGGCCGCCTTGTTGGCGATGCGCACCGCATCCTCGAGTCCCGCGCCTGCCGCGCGCGCCAGCGCGAAGGTGGCCACCACGGTATCGCCCGCGCCGCTCACGTCGAACACCTCGCGCGCCTGGGTCGGCAAGTTGAAATGCGAACCCGTCTCCCGATCGAAAAAGGTGATGCCGCGCGCGCCCAAGGTCAGGATCACGTGCGCGCCCAAGCGCTGCCGCAGCGCCAGGCCGTTCTCCACGATAAGCCCGTCGGTGGGATCGCATTCGGCCTGGCCCAAGAGCCCTTGCGACTCTTTCCAATTCGGCGTGATGTAATCGCAACCCACGTAGTAGTCCGCGTGCTGCGGACGCGGATCGATAAGCACTTCCTTGCCGGCGGCATGCGCTTCGCGCAGGATGGCTTGCGTCGTTTCCCGGGTCAGGAATCCTTTGGCGTAATCGGACAACACCACCATACCCGCCCCTGGCAGGTGTCTGCGGAAGGCGGTGAGAATGGCCGCCGAAGCCACCGGCCCGGCGCTCGGGGTCTCTTCGTAATCGAGTCGCAAGAGTTGTTGGCCTTGTCCCACCAAACGCGTCTTGCGCATGGTGGGCCTTCCGTCCTGTACCCGCTCGTAGGCGATGCCCAAGGTTTCCGCCAGGATCTCGAATTGCCGGCCATGCCAGTCGTCCCCGGAAATGCCGATCAGTACGGCTTTGGCCCCGAGGGAAGCGACATTGGCGGCGGTGTTGGCGGCGCCGCCCAGAACGCGGCGGGTGCGGGCCTCGTCCACCTTGAGTACGGGCACCGGTGCCTCGGGGGAAAGGCGGGAGCAATCGCCGCTCACGAACTCGTCCAGAAACACGTCGCCGAGGACCAAAACGCTCCGGGACGGAAAGCGGGACAATAATTCGGCGGTTTCCATGGTGTAACCCGGCTCCAGGAATAACGAACGTAACGGCAATCCGGCTTAATTGTAGAATGCGCGGCCACCCTGAGGACACCCCCTTCACATAACTGTTGTTACAGAAGTCGTTATAACGTATATTAAGATTATGAAAAGCAAATCTGTCGAATCCGTAATCGCGCCGCCTCCGGCCCATATGGTGGGGGACGGCTTCAAGGTGCATAACTTTTTCCCCGGCCGATTGGGGATGACCCGCATGAGTCCTTTCTTCCTGATGGACTACGGCCCCAAGACCCGTATTCCCCCGAGCGAAACCCCGCGCGGGGTCGGCGCGCATCCGCATCGCGGCTTCGAGACGGTGACCCTCGCGTTCCACGGCCGCGTGGCCCATCATGACAGCGCGGGCAACAGCGGCATCATCGGCGAAGGCGATGTGCAATGGATGACGGCGGGCTCCGGCATCTTGCATAAGGAATACCATGAGAAGGAATTCGCCCGCTCCGGCGGATTCATGCAGATGGTGCAATTGTGGGTGAACCTGCCCGCGCGCGATAAGATGACGGCTCCCCGTTACCAGGAGATCAAGCAGGCCGACATGGGCGCGTATGATTTGCCGGATGGGCAGGGCAGGGTTGAAGTGGTGGCGGGCGAGTACCGCGGTGCCAAGGGTCCCGCCAAGACGCACACCCCGGTGCAACTGTACAAGGCGCGCTTGGCGACCGGCGCTGCTTGGGATTTGGAATTTCCGTCGAACCACAATACGGGCTTGCTGGTGATCGAAGGCGCGGTGGAAGCGAATGGCCGCTCGGTGCCGGCCAATCATTTCGCCCTCTTCGGGAACGATGGGGAAGGCGTCACGGTGAAGGCGACGGCGGATAGCCGGCTGCTGGTCCTGAGCGGCGCGCCCATCGACGAGCCGATCGCCGCCTATGGACCCTTCGTGATGAACACGCAAGAAGAGATCTACCAGGCGGTGGAGGATTTCCAGTCAGGGAAATTCGGTCGCTTGGAGTGAATCCGATCGCCGCGAGGCTTCGCCGGGGATAAATACTTATCCTTTCCGGAATGCGGCCTTCGGAGATCCTGCCCGCGGCGTTTCTTGCCGCCCTGGCCACCGCAGCCTTCGGCCGTTCCTATACGACGGTCTTCCCCGCTAGCGAAGCCCCCATCTCCGAAAGCGGCGCGTGGCTCAATGGGGCCAAGGACGGCCTCGATTGGGGGGACATCTCGACAACCTTGGGCAAGACCCATCCGCATCCCGGGCCCGCGCGTTATGCCGATGCCACCGCTCTATTGGCGGGAACCTGGGGTTCGGATCAATCCGCCGAAGGCACGGTCTGGACGGGCGACCCACATAACTACCCCGAGGTTGAGTTGCGCTTGCGATCGACCTTGTCCCCCCATGCCTGCAACGGTTATGAGATCACGTTCTCTATCGCGCCTAACGCCTACCTGATCATCGTTCGGTGGAACGGTCCGCTGGGCGACTTCACCTACCTCGCCAATATCAACGGTTCGCAATACCAGGTGAAAGCGGGCGACGTGGTCAAGGCCACCATGGTGGGCCACGTTATCACCGCTTATAAGAACGGGGTAATGATGGGCCAGGCCATTGACTCGGTATACGCGACGGGGCGTCCGGGCATGGGATTCAACGAGCAGGAGAACGGCGATTACGGCTATACCAGATTCACCGCTACGGATGAAGCGGTTTCGATTCTTAGGCCGTCTCCTAGGCGGCTCTCCCTCTTCGGACTCGGCTCCCCGGGAACCGCCGCTATCCCCTGGCGGGATGCCTTAGGCCGACCCTCGCATGGGCCCGATCTCATTCTGTTCCCCGCCGCTTCCGCCGTCTCCCGATAATCCTATAGCGAGGCGACCTGACTGGCTTCGGACACTCCCCGCTCCTGAGTTTGCCTGCGGCAAACTCAACGCTCGTCGCTTTTCAAAGGGAACTCCCTTCTCAGGGATCAAAAAAAAGAGGCCCCGGGAGAAAGGGGCCTCTTTTGACCGTTCCGCGGAGGGCGAACTCCGCATCACGGCTTTTGGATTAACGGGTTCGCTGCTTATCCGGCTACGGCAAGCTCCTGGGCGTCTTCCATGCTGCGCAGGTTGGCCAGGCCCTTTTCCTTGATCTGGCGCACGCGCTCCTTGGACAGCCCGATGATCTCGCCGATCTCCTCGAGGTTGAGGGCCTCGTGGTAGTTGATGCCGAAGTACATCGACAACACGGTACGTTCCTGATCGTTCAGCTTATGCAGCATGCGGGAGACGAACTGCTGCCGCGACGACACGGTGGTCCGCACGTCCGGGGCCTCGGTATGGGTGTCCTCGATGACGTCCATGATGGTCGAGCCTTCTTCGCCGTTGATCTGCTCGTCCAGCGAAGCGTGGCGCAGTCCCATCTCCATGATCTTCTCGATCTGGCGGCCGCTGTAGCCCATCTTGCCGCCCAAGGCGTCGGTGTCGATCTGGGTGCCACCCCCGACCACTTGGCGCATGGGGACGTTGTACTTGCTGAACCGGCGCAGGATCAGTTCCTTTTCGGCCGAGATGCGGACCATACGGGCCCGTTCCGCGATGGCGCGGGTGATGGCCTGGCGGATCCACCAGACGGCGTAGGAGATGAACTTCAGCTTGCGGTTCACGTCGAAGCGCTTGGCCGCCTCGATGAGGCCGATATTGCCTTCATTGATGAGCTCGGGCAGGGAAAAGCCCTGGTTCTTGTACATGAAGGCCACGTTGATGACGAATTTCAGGTTGGCGCAAACCAGCTTATGGATCGCGCGCTGATCCCCCGCCTGGATTTTCTTCAGGACTTCGATCTCCTCGTCCTTCTTCAGGAGTGGGTACTTGGAGATGTCCTTGATATATTGGTAGTAGAGCGAAGCTCCCTCCCAAGATTCCACCGATTGGTGAGTCATGGCATATTCCTTAGTTGAGTTTGCTGTTTCAATAATACCCCCGACCCGGAAGCGTTTTGTCACGGTTGTGTCATACACGGGTATTTGTTTGAACAGCCAATTTCCTGCGAAATCCTCTTAATATCGGCAGTTTCTAGGTGGAAATCGCGCGAATGCGACGGCTTCGGCGACACCGTCCGATTCCGCTCCAGGCACCCGGGCAAATTCCTACTTTTCCCTGCCTCGCCGGGCCTTTGGCCCGGCTATGGAAGGTAACCCGTTGCAAACCAGGGCCCTTCCCCGCTTTTTTACCGGGAGTCGCACGTGTCCTTTGTCGAACTGATCGCGAATGAAACCAAAATCCGGCCCGAGCAGGTCCGCAATACGCTTGCCTTGTTCGACCAGGGGTCGACGGTGCCTTTCATCACCCGCTACCGCAAGGAAGTGACCGGGTCCCTGGACGAGAACCAGCTGCGCCTGATCGAAGAGCGGTACACCTATTTCAAGGAACTGGCCGATCGGAAAGAATCGATCCTGAAAAGCATCGAGACGCAAGGGAAGCTTACGCCGGATTTGAAGGCGAAGATCGAAACCACCGTTTCGAAAACGGAGTTGGAAGATCTCTACCTGCCGTACAAGCCGAAGCGCCGCACGCGCGCCATGGCCGCCAAGGAAGCGGGCCTGGAGCCGTTGGCGCGAATCATCCAAGCGCAGGAAGCGCTCGGCGCCGGACAAACCCCGGAGATGCTGGCCGCCGCCTACGCGAATCCCGAAGTGCAGGTGGCCGATGCGGCCGCGGCCTTGCAGGGCGCATTGGATATCCTGGCGGAAGAGTTGTCGGAAGACGCGGCCATACGCGGGCAGATCCGCGAGATGGCGATGAAGACGGGCTTGTATACGAGCAAGGTGCGCAAGGAGCACGAAGGCAAGCGTACCAAGTTCGAGATGTATTACAACTTCAGCGAGAAGGTGAGCGCGCTGCCTTCGCACCGCATCCTGGCCATGCGCCGCGGCGAGAAGGAAGAAGTCCTCAAGACGGAGTTGGTGTTGGACGACGCGAAGTGCCTGGGCCTCCTTTCGGCCAAGGCCATCAAGCCCTCCTCGCCTTTCAAGGTCGAGCTGGAAAAGATGGTGAAGGACGCCTTCGATCGCCTCTTGAAGCCGGCGATCGAAACCGAAGTCCGGTTGGCGTTGAAGGAACGCGCCGACAATGAAGCCTTCGCGGTGTTCCAAAAGAACCTGCGCGACGTCCTCTTGGCAGCCCCGGCGGGCCCCAAGGTCGTCATGGGCGTGGATCCCGGCTTCCGCACCGGAGTCAAGCTGGCCGTTATCGACGCCACCGGCAAGCTGCTGGAGCATCGCACCATCCATCCCATGCCGCCTCAGAAGGAGATCGAGGCTTCGCAGACCATCCTCTTGGCCATGATCGAATCGTTCAAGGTGGACGTGATCGCCATCGGCAACGGCACGGCTTCGCGGGAAACGGATGAGTTCATCGGCAATGCCATCAAGACCTTGGAAAACCCGCCCATCAAGGTGGTCGTTTCCGAGGCGGGCGCATCGGTGTATTCCACCTCGCCCTTGGCCGGCAAGGAGTTCCCCGATCTGGACGCCACCATCCGCAGCGCCGCTTCCATCGCGCGCCGCATCCAGGATCCGCTGGCCGAATTGGTGAAGATCGAGCCCAAGGCCATCGGCGTGGGCCAATACCAGCACGACGTGAACCAGAACGAGCTCAAGCGCAAGCTGGAGCAGGTGGTGGAATCGTGCGTGAACAGCGTGGGCGTGGACGTCAACAGCGCTTCGGAAGCGTTGCTCGCCTACGTGGCCGGCGTGAACAAGAGCCTCGCCAAGAACATCGTGGAGTTCCGCAATGCCAACGGCCCGTTCACTTCGCGGTCGGGCCTGGTGAAGGTGCCCTTGTTCGGACCGAAGGCCTTCGAGCAGGCGGCCGGATTCTTGCGAGTGCAAGGTTCGGAGAACGTGTTGGACGCTTCGGCGGTGCATCCCGAGCGTTATGAGCTGGTGAAGAAGATCGTGGAAGACATCGGCGCCCAGGTGCGCGAGATCATCGGCAACGGCGAGCAGATCAAGAAAATCGATCTGAACAAGTACGTGACCGAGGAAGTGGGTTTGCCCACCCTGCTCGATATCACCGCCGAGCTCGAGAAGCCGGCCCGCGATCCGCGCGCCGAATTCAAGTACGCCCGCTTCGACGCCAAGATCCAGGACATGAAGGATCTGCAGAAGGACATGTGGCTGGAAGGCGTGGTGACCAACGTGACCAACTTCGGCGCCTTCATCGACATCGGCGTCCATCAGGACGGCTTGGTCCACATCTCCGAGATCGCGGACAAGTTCGTCGATGACGCCAAGAAGGTCCTGACCGCCGGCCAGATCGTTAACGTGCGTGTGCTGGACGTGGACGTGCAGCAGAAGCGCATCTCCCTGTCCATGAAGAAGGAGTCGGCGGTCAAGCCGGAGAGCAAAGGCGCTCCGAGAGGCCAGGGCGGGAAGCCCGGTCAGGGACCCGGCGGCCAGAAGGGTCCCGGGGGCCAAGGCTTCGGCGGCCAGGGCAAGGGCCCGCGCAAGCCGCATGCGACCGTGGATCAGCTCAAGGACAAGTTCGGCTCCGATTCGAAGCAGAAGCAGAACAACGTCAAGCTGGCGTTTTCGCTGAAGCAGTTGATGAGGTCGGGGCGCTAAGGCGGCCGGCGCGGTCGCTAGGCGGCCTCCCAGGCCGTTGCAGCCGGGCTAATCCCTACGATCGGGCCAGCCAGCCCAATCGTGGGGGCCGGCCGGCGGCCGGCGCCTTGGTTTCGCTTTTTTAGGGATTTTACCCGTCAGCCGGTACAACGGCGGAATTTACAGGAACCAAGTTTCCTAGTCTCGCGCTTCGGGAAATCGGCAGGGCATTCCTATAAACGGCCATAGGATGGCCGGGAAAATGGAATGTTTGGTACAATAGGGCCGTCGGATCGCCGGAGAAACCGGCCATCGTAAAGGCTTTGGGGGAACGGGTGGAGTACGGAAACCTTAAGGTCCAGGCAGGGCATCCGGCAAGTCCGATGTCCACGGGGTGGCTCAGGTTGGCTTGGTTCCTGACCCTGACCCTTTGGGCGCTCGGAATGGCCCGGCCTCAAGCCGCACTTCCTACCAACATCACCTTTACCAAGATCATGGGCACCGATTCCGCCGCAGGTCGTTTTACCCGGATCACATGGATGGGGGAAATGCCCGGCCAGGCGGGAACCTTCCTGGTGGTCGAACGCGGATCTTTCGCATCCTGGGACGTGGATAGCGCGCATGTGTGGAAGGTCGCGAAGGATAATCAGGGGCATTGGACCCGCAGCATCTTCCTTACCCTCGGCGGGATATGGCAGGAGACCCAAGAGGCCGGGGTGCTATCCTTGGCTTTCCATCCCGACTTCGCATCGAACCGGCTCTATTACCTCTTCTACACGCCCCTAATTTCGGGCGCAAGGTATTCGGTGATCCAAGAGCGCAAAGCCGCCGCCGATTTTTCCCAGGACGGAGGCGATGCGCCGCGGACCCTGCTGCAAGTGGCGCGAGGTTCCTCCAACAATTACGGCCAGCATAACGGCGGATGCCTGGCCTTCGGCCCGGACGGCTATCTCTATGCCGGCTTCGGCGATAATCTGCAACAGACCCCGGCCCAGGATTCCACATCCTTCCTGGGCAAGATCATCCGGATAGACGTCAACTCTTCCGATCCCGGTCTCGCTTACCACATCCCGGCCGATAACCCTTTCTATGCGGGGACCAAGGCCGGGCTGCGCAAGGAGATTTGGGCCCTGGGCTTCCGGAATCCTTGGCGCTTCTCTTTCGACGGTTCCGATCTCTGGGTCGGCGAAGTGGGCGAGAATACCTATGAGGAGATCGATCGCGTTGCGAAGGGCGGCAATTACGGCTGGCCGTGCCAGGAAGGCAATTCCGGTTCCGCGTCCGGTTGCCCCAACGCCCTGCCGCCGTATTACCAGATCGTCCACGACGGAGGCATTTCGATGTCCGATATCATCGGCGGGATGATCTTCCGCGGCAACGCGGCTTCGCCCGTATACGGGCAATACATCTACGCCGATCACGTGTCCGGAAGCGTTTTCGCGATGACGATGGACGGTTCCGGACCTACCGGAACCGTTAAGCTGGGCACGGCGCCCCGGCGCATTTCCCACCTGACCGCCGACTCGAAGGGCCGTCTATACGCGGTGGGTTACGGCAACTCGTCGGACGATGAGAGCGAAATCTACTTGCTCGACAATCCGGCCCTGCTGCCCGATACCGTCAGCGTTCCCTTGGCGTTCACCACCTCGTCTCTACCGGCGGGCCGGGCCAACAGCGACTACTCGGCCACCTTGCAGGCGAGCGGAGGCACCCCGCCTTATACGTTTACGGTAACGGCGGGGGCGCTTCCCGCGGGCCTCGCCGTCTCGGGGACCCGCATCTCGGGGAAGCCTTCCGCCGCCGCCGCATCCGTCGACCTGGAACTCACGGTTTCCGACGCGGCCGGGCATAGCGTCGCGAAAACCTTGAACCTGGCCATCGCCGCCAATCGGGCCCCGCATCTCAGCTCGGCGACGAGCGCGACGATCAACGCGGGAACGGAACTGGTATACACGGCCGCCGCGTCCGACTCGGACGGGAACACCGTAACCTACGCGTTTCGGTCCTTGCCCGCGTGGATGGCTGCGTCGGGCGCGACCGCGCGGGGCACGCCGCATGCCGCCGACGGGAACGCCGCCTTCTGGGTCGTCGCGAGCGACGGGGCCCTGGCCGATTCGCAACAGGTCTCTATCAAGGTGAATCACCGGCCCCCGCATCTCACTTCCCCCGCCAGCGTGATGGCCACCGAGGGATCGGAATTTCTCTATGTCGCCGCAGCCGTCGACTCCGACGGGAACGCGCTGACCTTCACCTTCCGATCCCCACCCGCGTGGATTACGGCGACAGGCGCCTCGGCGCGTGGCACCCCGGGCGCATCCGACGGGAATACGACCTTCCGGGTGGTCGTGAGCGACGGGATACAGGCCGATTCCCTACTCGTCTCCATCACCGTCAACCACACCAACCACGCGCCCCTGGTCGATTCCTCTTTTACGAATAATACGTCCCTCGCCGAAGGGGACAGCGCCTCGCTCCGGATCGTCGCCCACGATCCCGACGGCGATAGCCTCGCTTACGCATGGATCCTCGATGGGGGTACGCCCGCGGCGGGCACGGCGCGCTTTAATTACAAGCCCGGCTACCTGGCCGCGGGAGTTCATCACTTGGTCGCGCGGGTGACCGATCCCGGCGGCGCTTCGGCCACGCAATCCTTCGATTTCACGGTCACCAACGTAGCGCTTCCTCCCGCGTGCCTGCACGCGCCGGGCGCGGTTGCGACAGGGGAGCCTTTCCTTTGGGGTTGGGAAGGACAGCGGGATCCGGATTTGGATACGGCCTCCTTGCGCTTCCGGGTCGCCGCCTATCGCGATTCGGCGCTGACGCAATCGGCCCTGGCCCGCGATAGCCTTTCCTCCGATCGCCTGAACGATGGGGACCGCGCGGCGCTGGCTAAGGGAATCGATCTCTTCGTGCGCGTAGCGGCCTTCGATCTTAAGGGGCATACGAGCGGTTTCGGCCCCGTGCGGAAGTACGTATTCGCGGTGCCCGTGGCGGTCGTTCCGGATCGGGAGCGGGCCCGCAAGGTGCGGGCCTTCGGCCTGGCTACGCGGCCGGGACGGGTGGATAAGGATGCGGAGAAATGGGCGGAGCAGTGGTTCGATGCGCGAGGGCGGCCGGCGCGCTGAATTCCCGCCGGCCTCCGGCATCGAATAATTATTACTTTTCCTTCCCTGGCCAGGCCGAAGCGGAATTCGGGGCGGGTTAGCTCAGTTGGTTAGAGCAGAGGAATCATAATCCTTTTGTCCGGGGTTCAAATCCCTGACCCGCTACCATTTCCGGCCTCCTTTTTTAATCCCACCCTCCTCTCCTTTTCACTCTTCTCTCCCCGGTCCCGGCCATGAATTCCTCTAGAGCCGACCAAGATGGCTGCTCGGTCTGAAAGGATGGATTTCCATCCCCCGGATGAACTTGTTCCAGTCCCGGAGTTTTTGGCGGGTTCGATCGTGCCTAAGGGGTCTTAATGGCGGCTTCTCATGGCCGGGAACGCCGAAAAAGTACCGATTCTCCGCTTGTTTTGTACTCCTGGCGCCCTTACTATCCCCATGGGTTGGCGGGAACGGATTGCCGAACCGCGTTCCGTATAAGTCCGCAAATGGAGGTGGTATGCGATTTACATCGCCCAGGAAGGCGTTGTCGCGGGGAATGGCGTTGGTTTTGGCGAGCCTGGTCACTTACGCCGCGGCCGGCGATTGCACCGTCCAATTCAATAGCCTCCTGCAGCACATGTCCGGGTTCGGCGGATCGACGGCATGGAAGAACGGGCTCACGGATTCGCTCATCACCCGGCTCTTTTCCACCACCCAGGGATGCGGATTAAGCCTGGTGCGCATGCACATCAATGGCGACGGAACCATCGGCTCGGGAGAGCTCTCCATCGCCAAGAAGGCGTATGCCCTGGGGGCCACGCTTTGGGGGGCGCCTTGGTCGCCGGCCGCCAATTACAAGGACAACAACGACGTCAATAATGGCGGATCCCTGCTGCCCTCCCATTACCAGGATTGGGCCGATAAATTGGCCGCCTTGGCCAAGAAGATGGATTCCCAGGGAACGCCCCTGAGATGGATCTCGGCGCAGAACGAGCCGAACTGGACGGCCACCTACGAGTCCTGCATCTATACCGCCGCGCAAATGACCACTTTCGTTGGCCAATACCTGGGACCCACCCTGGAGAAGGCGGGAGTAAAGACGCGGGTCATTGCCCCCGAAGTCATCAACTTCGGGGCGCTCAAGCCCTTCGGAGACGCTTTGCTCAACGATGCCAACGCCGTGAAATACTTGGACGTGATCGCCTCCCACCAATACGGCAGCGGGCCGACCGGCACGGGCTGGCCGTATAAATTGGTGGCGGACAAGGGCAAAGAGCTGTGGGAGACGGAGCACGGCATGGACAATTACGCCGGCGACGAATCCATGAAGGGCGGGATCCCGCTGGCGAAGGAAATGCATCAGGACATCGTAAACGGGCCCGTGAGCGCATACCACGTGTGGTGGATCATTCCCGCGGATGGCGAGACCGGCACGGCCTCGAACGGGTTAATGATGAAGGGGCACATCTGCCAGCGGGGCTACGTGATGGGGAACTATAGCCGCTTCGTGCGGCCCGGATCCTTCCGCATAACGGCAACCGATGCCCCCACCGCCGGGATCAGCGTAACCGCCTACCGCAACGATTCCTCCGGAACCTTGGCCATCGTCGCCTTCAACGAAACCTCGGCGGCGGTGACCCAGAAGTTCGTCTTGAGCGGCGTTAGCGTGCCCACGGTAACGCCGTGGGAAACCTCGGATGCGGTGAAGCTGACCGCCCGCGATCCCGTTACCGTTTCCGGGGACGGGTTCAGCTGGTCCATCCCGGGCATGAGCGTGATCACCTTCGTCGGGAAATACACGCCTTCCGTGATCGGGGTGAGGGCGGCGCGGGCCGGGGAAAAACCGTATCGCGGGTTGAGCCTGGGCCGGAATGCCTTGACGGCGGAGATCCGTGAAGCCGGGGAGTACACCCTCGCCGCGTACGACGCGGATGGCGCGCTGCTAGGGTCCTACTCGGGCAAGGGAGCGGGAAGGCGCACGGTGGCCATGCGCCCCGGGCCGGCCGGAATGGTGCTTGTGAAGTTCGTCGCGGCCGGGCAGCGTTCTTTCGAAGAACGCGTGTTCCGCGGCGAATAAGGCCAAGGCCGCGGGAAGGTCAGAGGCGCGGCCACCAATTCCAACGCCCGGCCAATTTCATCAATGCCGGCAGGAGCAGAACGCGGATGAGGGTGGCATCCACCAGCACCGCCACCGCCAGACCCAGCCCGAGCATTTGCGCGACCACCACCCGGGCGAACGCGAAGGCCCCGAATACGGCCGCCATGATGAGGGCGGCGTTGGTGATGATGGGCCCGGTGGCCGCCAGGCCTTCGGAGACGGCGCGGGAATTGTCGCCGTGGGCGGCGTACGCCTCGCGTATGCGGCTGATGAGGAAAACCTCATAGTCCATACTCAGGCCGAAGAGGATGCAGAAGAGCAGAAGCGGAATGGTCAGGGGGACCACCAGGGAAGGACCGGGCGTCCCGAACAACGCATGGCCATGGCCGAGTTGGAAAACGAACACCACCACCCCGTAGCCGGCCAACACGGAAAGGCCGTTCAAGATCAAGGCCTTGATCGCGACCAAAGGGGAACCGAAGAAGAGCAGCAGGGCGGCGAAGCTGACCACCAGCACGAAGGCGATGGTGGGAAGATAGGCCGAGCGCATGGCCTTATCGAAGTCATTGTAGTAGACGGCTTGTCCGCCAATCTCCAAGCGCAATCCCGGGACCCGCATCCGGTCCGGGATGTCCCGGGCCAGGCGTTTGGCGTCTTCCAGGCCCACCCCGGGCTTATAGATGATTTGCATGAGCAGGGATCGCCCGTCCCGGCTCAGGAAGAAATCCCCGATGGCGGGAATCCTTTCCAAGGCCGCGGCCGGATCGGCATAGAGCTTCCGGTATTTTTCCGGCGGCCAATGATCGGCCAGGTCCACGGGGCCGAAGATGCGGGCCACGGCGGAATCGGAGCGCAGGCGCGAGGAGAAGGCCAGCAAGTCCGGGATGCGGCCCGGCGTCAGGATGGCGTCGCCGGCGGTGAGGATCACGTTCACCGGGGCGATCAATCCCCCCAACCGCATGTCTTCGAGCATGCGCAGCCCGCGCATGAATTCCAGTTCGGCCGGAAGGAACGCCTCTTCGGGAAATCCGAAGCGGGTCAGCCGGCCCGGCCAAGCCATCGCGGCGATCAGGGCCGCGCCCGCCAAGGCGCAGAAGGGGGCGCGGCGCATCACCCAGCCGGACCAGCGTTCCCAGCCGCCGCCCCGGGCGGTGGCGGTGAAGCGGCGGGACCAGGCGGCCGGCCAATCCAAGGCGGGTCCCAGGAGCACGAGCGCGGCGGGAAGGAAGGTGAGGGCGCAAGCCACGGAAGCCAGCACCACCGCGCAGCCGCCCCATCCGATGGATCGGGTTTCCATGAGGGGGGTGAACAACAGGCCTCCCAAGCCGATCAGCACCGTGAGCCCGCTATAGAAGACGGCCTTGCCCGCCGTGGCTATCGCCGCGGCCATGGCTCGCTTCCGCCTCGCGAGGCTGGCGTCCGAAACGGCCGTGGCGTCCGAAACGGCCGTGGCGTCCGAAACGGCCGCGGCGTCCGGCGAAGGCTCGGCGGCCGGAAGCGTCGGCAGGATTTCGCGATAGCGATGGATGATAAGGAGGCTGTAGTCGATGCCTACGGCCATGCCGATCATGCCGGAAATGTTCTGAGCCAGGTTGGACAAGGGCATGTGCCTGGCCAGCACGCCCAGGGCCGCCAAGCTCAGGGCGGTGGTGAAAATCCCGATTAGCAAAGGGGCGCCGGCCGCGGCCAGGGAACCGAAGGCCAGCAGAAGGATGATCAAGGTCAGGGGTAACACGCGCGTTTCGGCACGGGAGACGTCCTTGGCGTTGAACAGGTTGAGGTCGTAGGTCAGGGCCGAGCGCCCGGTGACGGCCCATTCCAGCCCCGGGTCCGCCGATCGGGCCGGAGCGAGGATCGCTTCCGCCGCGGCCCTAACCTTGGGGATGGCCTGTTCGGCTTCGTGTACGGAGGCGGCCTTGATCCCGATCATGACAACGGCCCCCGAGCCGGGAGCCGGACGCAGGCGCGGATCCAGGACATCGGGGGAAGCCTGCGCGGCGGCCACATCCGGAAGGCGGGTGAACGCTTGGGTGAGCTTTGGCAGCAAGGATGAGGAATCCCATTCCGCCGTCCGGCCCCCGCGCAATGCCAGGATGAGCAGTTGCGAATAGGGCGTAGGAAAGTCGGCGCGTAGAAGCCGGTCGGCCCGCAGGGACGCGCTACCGGCGATGTCCCCGGAACCGCTTTGCAAAAGCGAGGGCGCGCGCCGCGCGGCCGGCAAGGCGAGAATGAGCAAGCAGGCCCAGGCCGCGAGGGTGAGCCAGGGCTTCCGCAATGACAAGGCGGCTACGAACGCGAACAGCCGATCGATCACTTTCCCTTTCGCGGGCGGCCGGGAACCGGCCCTCATGGCCGGTCATGGCCCGATCTTCGACGAACGGATGCGGGGTTTCGGGAACGTGGGGCGCGCTTAGAAGCGCTGGCCGACCCGCTGCTTAAGCGTTAATGACGCTCTCGGGCACGTCCGCGGCATAGTCGACGCCCGGATAGGCGAAGCCGTAGAGCCGGTGGAAATCCCCGCGGTAGCCGGCGATATCGGCCATGCCGCCGCCGTTCCCGGTATCCACCGTTTCCCAAAGCTTTTCCACCGCGGCTTGCACGTCGTCACGCAGCTCCCAATCGTCCATGCGGATGCGATGCTCGGCATCGACGGGAATGGCCTGGCCGGAATAGAGCTTGGTGCGGAACAGGCGATCCATCTGCTCCATGCATCCCTCATGGATGCCCTTTTCCTTCATCACCTTATACAGCAGGCTGATGTAAAGCGGCATGAAGGGGATGGCGGAACTGGCTTGGGTCACCAGGGCCTTGTTCACGGAAATGAAGGCCCGTCCGCCTGAAGCCTGCAAGCGCTCGTCCAGCTTGCGCGCGGTCTTCTCCAGATGATCCTTGGCGGTGCCGATGGTGCCGTTGCGGTAAACCGCTTGGGTCACCTTGGGGCCGATGTAGGAATAGGCCATGGCGATGCATCCGGGGGCGAGCAATCCTTCGTCGCGCAGCCGATCCATCCACAGCATCCAATCGTCCCCGCCCATCACGCCCACGGTATGGCGAACCTCTTCTTCGCTGGCCGCCTCCAGGGTCACCTGGGTGACCGCGCCCGTATTGAAGTCCAGGGTCTTGTTGGTGTAGCTCTTGCCGATGGGCTTAAGCGTGGACTTGTAGACCTCGCCGGTTTTGGGGTCGACGCGGCGCGGCGCGGCCAGGCTGTAGACGACCAGATCCACCGGACCGATCTCCTTGAGGAGCGCGATCGCCTGGTTCTTGATGTCTTCGGAAAAGGCATCGCCGTTCAAGCTCTTGGCCCACAATCCGGCCTCATGCGCGGCGCGCTCGAAAGCCTTGGTCTGGTACCATCCCGGCGATCCCATTCGGCCCTTTTCGGGAGGGCGCTCGAAGGCGAGGCCGAGGGTGGCGGCGCCGCTACCGAAGGCGGCGGCGATGCGGGAGGAAAGGCCGAATCCCGCGGAGGACCCGATGATGAGGGCCTTCTTAGGGCCTTTCGGGATGGGTCCCTTCGATTTCACGTACCGGATCTGTTCCCGGACGGCGTGTTCGCAGCCGATGGGGTGAGTGGTAGTACAAAGAAAGCCGCGGATTTTCGGTTCTATTATCATGGTAAGGGAAAAAGTTAGCTCCCGGATGGGCCGATTGTCAGCCGGGCGCTATCCCGGGCCCCGGCCGGACTTGGGTCCCGGAGGCTCCCCGAGGACGGCGTTCGGCGCGGCAAAAGCTATCTTTCGGGCCCCGCGACCGCGGCGCTCGCGGCCGGTAGGAAGGGACGGTATGAAGTTCGAAGCCAGCAAACCGGTGTTCCTCGACGCCTTGCAGATGGCCGCCAATGCCTCCCCGACCAAGACCACTTTGCAAATCCTCTACAACCTGTTGCTGAAGCTCGAGGGCAATACCCTGGAGATCCGCGCCACCGATCTGGACATGACCATCGTGTTGCGCCTGCAAGTAGAGGGCCATGAGGATGGCGACATCGTCATCAACTCCAAGAAGCTGCTCGAGGTGGTGAAGGAACTTCCCGATTTCCCCGTCCTCATTTCCGTGGACGATTATCTCGTGACCATCAAGTCCGAGTCGGGCTTCCAGTGCAACCTCACCGGCTTCGACGCCAGCGAATATCCCGCCCTTCCCGATCTGGGATCGTCGAAAACCTTCCAGGTGCCGCTCAAGGATCTCCGCTTCCTCGCGGAGAAAACCGCCTTCGCCGTCTCCAGCGATTACAGCCGCATGAGCCTCACCGGCGTGTTCTGCGAATTCAAGTTGGACGCCTTGCAGATGGTGGCCACCGATGGGCATCGGCTGGGGAAGGCCTTCACCGCCGCGCCCGGCGTGCACGTGCAACCGGGTGTGATCCTGCCTCCCAAGGCGCTGACGCAAGTGCTGCGCATGTCCGAAGACGCCGAGCAGCAGATCCAAGTCGACATCGGCCCGGCCAACGCCCGCTTCTCCACCGACACCATCGTCGTCTTCACCAAGCTCATCGAAGGGCCCTATCCCAACTACGAGAACGTGATCCCGAAAGACTTCTCCAAGAAGATGAAGGCGAACCGCGAGCATCTCGCCTCGGTGATCCGGCGCGTGGCGACCATGGCCAACGCCAAGACGCGATTAGTGGTGTTCGGGTTCCAGGATCGCCAACTTGCTTTGTCGGCGAAGAACCAGGATTTGGGCGGGGACTCGGAGGAAGCGCTCCCGGCCGAATACAGCGGCGATCCGGTGGAAGTGGGCATCAACGCCAACTACGTTCTGGAGGTTTTCCGGCTGATCCAGACGGAAGAGGTCCTTTTCAAGTTCAATAATCCCCTGGGCGCGATTATCGTCGAGCCCGTAATGGAGAACCCGAATTACTTTTTCATAGTAATGCCGTTGAGGATCCTCAAAGAGGGGCAATAGCCCCTCTCTGTCCATCCTCGGTAGGAGTTCTCCCATGCGCCGCTTCCTGATCGCGATTGCCGCCTTAAGCCTGGTTTCCATGTCCTGGGGACATTTCACGCCAGGCTCGCTCAAGTTCTCCCGTCCCAGCCCCTACCATCCCGGCGATACGGTTACGGTGTCCTACGCCGTAGAGGTCGTGCATGGCGTCATCGATATCGATTTTTCGCTGAACGGAAAAACCTGGACCTCGGTCAAGTCCGGCATCGCCGCGAAAAGCAAGATGACCTACACCTACAAGTGGACGGTGGGACAAGACACGACCAGCCATGGAAAGCTTCGGATCTGCCAAGAGAACGGGACCAAATGCACCAATGCCGATACGACCAATGATCCGAGTGGCGCCATAAACGGGGCCCGCTACGTCCTCATCAGCCCTCTCATATCCATCGTGGCCCCGACTTCGAACCTATCCCAGTTCGCCTCCGATGCCGCCCCGACCCTGCGCGAAGTCGGGCCCGGTTCGCTGGAGCTGGGCTTCTCCCTGGCTTCCGAAGGCCCCGTCAGCCTGATCGCATACGATGCCCAAGGACGGGAAGCGGCCCTCCTGTTGCGGGATCGGTTTTCCGCCGGCGCGCATCGCTTTTCGCTCTTCTCCCAGGCCCTGCGCGAGCACCCCGCCTGGCTCTTGCGCCTGAACGTGGCCGGGCAAAACCAACCGCTCGGTCGCTGACGCCGCGGCGACAGGATCATTCCCAGAGGCGCCCTTATGATTGCGCCCTCCTAAGCCGAGGGCCTATAATCCGGGGTGATGCCCCGTCTTCCCGTTTGCGTTCCTTTCCTATTCGCCGCCCTCCTGGCGGCTCCCGCCTTTTGGGCGACCCCCCTCTTCGCCCGTCCCAGCTTACCTGAATTACCTCTCGGCACCGCTTCCGCCTCCTTCGCGGGCGGCGGTGCGGCCCATGCCGCCGGAGTCGGGTCCATCTTCGTCAATCCCGCCGCCTTGTCGGTCCACGATGCCTTCCAGGCCGAGACCGGATTGATGGGCATTTCCGCCGGGCCATCGCCCTACTTACTGTTCGGCGCGCCGGCCGGAGAGCATTCCTCTTACGCATTGGGCTACTGGTACGATTCGCGGCCGGGCGATCCCGCTTCGCCCCAGGCGCCGAGGCAAGGTTTGGTAGCGGGGGCGGCTTGGGAGGGCCTCTCCTTCGCCTCGGTCGGCGGCATGCTCAAAAGCGCGGGGACCGGCGATGGCATCGGCCGCGATGGCTTCGGAATCGATGCCGATGTAGGCGCCTTGCTGCGTCCTTGGAAAGCGGCTTGGCTGGGCCTGGTACTGCACGATGCCATGGAATCGGGAGTGGGACAGGAGCCGGGCGGATTCCGGACGCACCGAAGTTATGCCGCCTCCCTCGGCACGGGCCTTTCGGGTTTCCGCTGGGCGGGAATCGATTTCCACGATCCCGATGCCTATTATGAACTGCGCTCCCAGGGTTTGCTTCCCGATGCCCGCATGGAGCATGCCTTTTCCGCGGCGGCGGCGTTCTTTCCGGGCGGAAGGCTGGGTTTCCGGGGGACGCTGGCCGTGCCGCAGGCCGGTTCGGCGGCCTTCGCTTGGGGGACCTTCCTCAACCTCCCTTTAGGGGACGGGGCGCTGGTGGTGGCTTACGTGATCCACGCCGGCGATAGCCCGGAAACGGGCGAAGGGGAAACCTCCCATTCCCTATCCTTGAATTTCCGCATGGGGGGCCGGCTCGATCCCTTGCCTCCCACGGTGGAGGTGACCGCGGATAAGCCGACCCTGGTTTTGGGCGACTCGACAGGCGAACTCTTCCGGCTTTCCGCGCGCGACCTGACCTATGTGCACGGCCGTTCGGAAGCCCCGGTCGCGGACGCGGAATCCCGCTGGGGGGGACGTCAACCGGCCTTGGACGAGGGCCGTTCCTTGGCGGAAGGCCGCATCCGCGCTTGGAGCCTTAGCATTTGCGGGACCGGGACGGACGGAATGGCGGGGCCCCTTCTGAAAACCTTCCAAGGCAAAGATTTGCCTCCCAGGATAATCCGATGGGATTTGGATAACGATTCCGGCGGCAAAGTACCCGCCGGCTTCTATGCCTACCGAATGGAAGCGGAGGATGCCGCCGGAAACGCCGCTGCGACAGGTTGGCAATTGGTCCGCATCGAGACGCCCCCCTCTCCCTGAACCGCGACGCTTTTCTCCGGTTTATTGCCAACCCCGCCGGGTAAACCGGCGATATATTGCACTCCGGAGGTTACCCCTATGCCGTTGCAGCGAATGGGTTTAGCGGTCTTGTGCGCGCTCGGAACCGCCCTGGCGGGCGGCGATCGATCCGGGACCGAACATGACGCCTGGTTCTCGCCCACCCTTCGCTGGGAAGGGGGTAGCTTGGATGTTACCTTCGGGATGGATGAGGCCGCGCAGGTCTCGCTGCTCGCCTTCGACGCCCAAGGCCGGGCCCTGGCGACCTTGGTGGAGGGCCCGCAACCGGCGGGGTACCACCATCTTTCCTTGTTCAGCAACCGCTTGCAGTGCCTGGACGGCCGCGCCTATTTCCAATTGCGCGCCGGCAGCCGGGTGCTCGCCGAATTGCGCCCGCGGGCCATTTAGATCCCATCACTTTCCCGGGAATTGGCCTTCCACCAAGGCTTCCATTTCCTTTTCATGGGCGGAAGTGTATTCGGGCATGGCTTTGAGGAGCTTTCCGTTACGGCCGAACACGTAGACGGAAGGCAGCCCCTCGAAACCGAACACCTTGGACTGGGTGTCGTCGGCGTCCCAGAGCACCTGGTAGGGAATCTTCATGGCATGAACGAACTTGGCCACTTTTTCCTTAGGGCCTTTATCGGTGGAGACGCCGGCTACTACGAGACCCTTGGGGCCGTATTTGTCATGCAGGCGCGCGAGCACGGGAATGGTCTCCCGGCAAGCGACGCACCAGGTCGCCCAGAAATCGATGACGACTACCTTGCCCTTCCATTCCTTGGATTCATGGGGCTTGCCTTCCAAATCCGGCAAAGCCAAGGGAGGCAGGGCCGGCGGAGGGGAGGCGAAAATCGGCGCCGTAAGCGCGGCGAAAACCAGGAAAACCGGGCCGGAGAAAGGTTGGGATTTGCGCATATGCCATTTATATACTCAATCCGGGCCTTCCGGTTTCCCCAATTCTGCGTGAAACGTTTTCGCCGGGAGGGGGGACAAAGGGTACAAAGGGCCCGACGAGGGGACCGGGTCTATCCGGGCGTCAGGTTTAGGGCGGTTTAACTTCAAGGAGCGATACTATGCGATTTCCCAACAACGGGATTACGGGGATGATTGTTCTGGCGGCGGCCGGATGGGCGGGGGCGCATTTGTCGGCGGGAAGCCTTACCCTCTCTCCCGCGGCGCCTTTTACCTCCGGCGCTCAGGTGACGGTAGGATGGAAAGTCGATGTTTCCCATGGCTTCCCGATTAACATCGATATGTCCAGCGATGGCGGTACCACTTGGAAGCCGGTCAAGGCCGGACTGACGGACGCGAGCGGCACGGCTAGCTACAAAATGACCATGCCGACCGACGCGACCACTCACGGAAAAATCAGGGTGTGCCAGGGATCGGCTTCCGATTGCGCTAGTATCAAGGTATCGCAGCCTGGTGCCGCGCCTTATACCCTCGTGAGCAGCGAGTTCACCATTACGGGGAGCACGGCGATCGTCGCCGCTTCTCAGCGGGCATACGCCTTGGGTTTCGAGCCGGCCTCCGGTAAGTTCGTGGCCAACTTCGATCTGCCCCGCGATGAAAACGTGCTTCTGCAAGCCTTCGACTTCCAGGGTCGGCTCCAGGCTACCTTGTTGCAGGGAGCGTTCCAAGCGGGACAACACAAGCTCGCGGTTTCCCTGCCTCAGGCCCTCGCCGCTTCTCCCGCCATGGTGGTCCGCTTGACGCTTGGCGAAGCGGTCCATACCCAGGCCTTCACTCGCCCATAAGACCCCTTTGTTTTAAGGGCGCTTAGTCCAAGGCCTCCTGCCGGCCCTCAGGCGCCGGCAGTGCCTGCCGGGCCCGGAATTTCAGCATCCGGGTCCGGCTTTCTTTTTTTGGCCTCGCGGGTACTTTTTTCCAACGCCCTGCTACAGGTCGAACGACAATCCCAGCATGAACGTCCCCTCTTGATAATGCTCGTCCGTGGGAAACAGCTGGGTATGGAACATGGGCGTTACCCCGTTCTTCTCGCCTTTGGTGCTGCGGATCCCGTGATCGTAGCTTAAGTCCCAACGGTCCGGCAGCCAGGCGGAAGAGGCCCAGCTATCCGGAAAGGTCGAGCCGATCTTGAGTCCTACCAACAAGGACGAGAAGGCGTAGTAGCGGATGTCCCCCGTGCGATAGAGTTCGTTCCCGTCGTAGGCCGGGCGCGCGAAGGCGGCGGCGCTTTGCTTATAGCCCCGGGCCCGTATACGTACGTAGGTGCCTTCCCGCAAGTACTGGTACCATTGCAGATCGGCCGTACCCGAATGCAACTTCCAATCGTCCTGATACCAGCGCGTATCGAGATGGAAGGAGGCTAGCTTGTCGCCAAGCCGGACGCCCTGGATGAGTTGCCCCGACAGGGCCCAGGCGGTTTTGCGATTGGGCAGATTCTCCAGGATATCGTCCCCGGAATCGGTGACGACCGGGGTATAGGGATGCCCCAGGAAGCCGGAGCTATGGATGACGTTGAGGGTGATTCCCGCCAGGGTCAACGGAGAGAGCGTTTGGGACAGGCTGGCGCCCAAGGAAATGATGCGGCGGTCCCCGCCCAAGCCCGTGAATGGCCCGGTGGGATGCATGTTGTCGAAGAAGACGGCGGCCGATCCGCCCAGGGTGGTGTTGCGCTCGTTGAAATCAAGCGAGCCGGAGACGGAGGGCGAGTAGGAGGTATAATCGTTTTCGTCGCTGAAGTAGAAGGACGCCGAAGCCGCGCGGCCGGCCTGGGAGTAGGCGCCGGTGACCTGCTCGGAGTGGCGGATCTCGCGGCGCGATGCCCCCGAGATGCCGTCCAGGACTTGATCGTGATCGGCCAAGGTGCCGACATTGCGCAGTCCCAGCCTGCGCGAAGCGCCGGACACGTAATCGAGTTCCTGATCGTATTGCAGCTTCCAGGACGAAGCCAACTTGCGGAAGAAGGACAGGGCGGGGGTGTGGTTCCACACCTGGTTCTTGTCCCAGTAGTACATGTATTTGAAATCCAGGCCCTGATCGCCTTCCGCGGCTCGGAGGGGCGAGGGTAACATCAGGGTTACTGCCGCCAAGCCGGCGGCCAAGGCGCGGCGCCCGGGAGTCTTCAGCATCCGCAACCGCCTCCCGAGCCCGCGCTGCCGCCCGCCGAGCCTTCGCGGCGCGGCAGGTTATGCGCTTCCATCCCCGCGCCCTGCGGATCCGGCGTATGCTGCATGATGGGATCGGCCAGGTATTCCCGGTCCTTCTGCTTGACCATGGCGCAGCCGGAAAGCCCGGACAATGAGCAGGAAAGAAGCCCCATGCAGGCGAGCCAGGCGAAAGCCTGGCGTAGGGATAACGGTTGCGATGGCTTCACGGCGTCTCCTCGGGCAATGCGGGCAGGCCCTTATGCGGCGCGGCCCAACGATAGTCTTTCCCGCCCGGGTGGCAGGCCACCGCCGAGCAGGTTTCCGATTCCGGATTGAAGCTTGCCGAATCGCCGCCGTATTGGGCGGGATCGGAATTGCGGGGATCGAAAGCGACGTCCACGGTCCCATTCAGATGCGCCAGGGTCGTCACGTATTCTTCGAAGAGAGGGTGGGCTCCGGGGCGCTCCGTTTGGGCGATGGGATGGTTTTGATGCAGGGAATCCACGCGCAACAAGGACAAGCTGCGAATGGGCGTGCCCGCGGGCGTGATGTCCCCGGAATGCGGATGCTGCGAAGAGAAATATTTCGAGCCATCGGTGTCCTGGAAGACGGTGTCGATGACGATCACCATCTCGCTTCTGATGGATCGGGTATGGCAATCCAGGCAAGTGATGCGGCCGTTGAGCAGGCGGTTGGCGCTGGCGGTGGTGAGATGGTAGTCGTGGTTGCGATCGGTGAGAGGGTAAGCGTGGCAAGCATCGCAAGCCATCCCCTGGGGGGAAGGGCCGGTGCGGGCGGTAAGCGCCGCCGGGGCCGCATTCCAGTCCCCGCATGCCGTGATGAGTAGGCAAAAGCCAATGCCTGCGAGGGCTAGGAAAGGGAACATCACCGACCGCTGCCTAGCCAAGTCACGCGTGCCCCTATTCCTTGAGGCCCGGTAGCCCTTTGCGGGGCGCGGCGAAGCGGTAGGGATCGTTTCCCGGATGGCAGCTGACCGCCGAACAGGTTTCTTCTTTGGCGTTGTAGCTCGCGGAGGCTCCGGCGAAGCGCGCGGGATCGGAGGACTTGGGGTCGAAAATGATATCCACCGTCCCGTTCAGATGGGCCAGGCCCGTCATGTATTCGGCCAGGCCCGAGTCGGGGACGGGTCGGCCGGTTTGGAGCCGGGGATGGGATTGATGCCTGACCACGATGCTATCGATGGGCCAGCCGCGGACGCGGGTTTCGAAGGTATCGGCGGGCGAGCTTACGGGAGCGTTCATGCTGGACACGTAGGGGATATCGCCGAGCGGATCGGGATTGCGGAAGAAGGTGTCCGGCAGGGCGACCTCGGTGGCGACCAGGGAATTGCGATGGCAGGCCAGGCAGGTGATCGCGCCGTCCTTGAATTTATCCGGGACGGTCGCGTACAAATGGTACAGATGATTGGAGTCTTGCGGAGGGTAGGCATGGCAATTGGCGCATCCCATGCCCGCGCCGGGCGTACTCCGCGCGGTCAAGGCGGCGGGATCGGTCTTCCAGTTCCCGCAAGCCATCAGGAGGCAGGCGAGAATGAAAGCGGCCAGGCCGATGCGCATGACGGGAAAGCTAAAAAAGTGGAACCGCCGGCGTCGGGAATTCGAACCCATTCCCGCTCGCGATGGCTTATATTGCTGTCGCACCCTTTCGCGCCGGACGCTCGTCGACCGGCCCTTTCATTTCATCGCGGCCCCAGGCCGTTCGGAGGATATGATGCGTACGATCATCCGTTTGTCCATTGCCCTTGCGCTGTGCGCTTTGGGCGCGCAGGCGCAATTGAAAGACGGCAGCCTGAGCATCAAGGGCGGCGAAACCTTCACGGTGGGCCAGAAGGTCACGGTGACCTTGACGCAGACGAAGCCGGGCACCGGAACCAGGGCGGGAAAGTACGACTTTTATATTTCCGTCAACGGGGGAACTTCCTGGACGGAAATGATCGGGAACTGGCAGGGGCCGACGGGGGACAATGCCACCGTCACTTGGGATTGGAACGTGACCCAAAAGCCCACCACGACCGGGGTCTTTCGCGCCTGCCTGTTGTCGGGCGGGGAATGCACGGACCCGACCTACACCTTGAAGAGCGGGAACTTCACCATCGCCGCTTCCACCGCCCTCGCTCCCCGGGCGGCCGAATCCGCGGGCAAGGTGGAATTCCAAACCGCCACCGGCGGCTTGGCCATCGGTTTCTTCTTGGCGAAGCCGGCCCGGGTCACCCTGCAAGCCTTCGATTCCGAGGGCCGCCTGTTGGCCGTCTTGCTGGATGGCGATCACGCCGCCGGCGATCATTCCCTTTCCCTCTTCTCCAACCGCCTTCAGGCCATGCATGGATCGGTGGCCTTCAAGTTGGCATGGGGCGGCGCATCGTTGACCCGTTCATTCGTTCTGCCCTGAAGGTTCCGATCGCAAGGGGCTCGCTGCGGCGAGCCAAAGGCGTTAGCTAATATTCCCCCATGCCCTCCCGCCAACCTCCGTCCTTGTTGGTCTATACCCAGACCGCCGGCTATCGGCATGGATGCATCCCTAAAGCCATCGCGGCCGTGCGCCGCTTGGGCCGGGAGAACGGATTCGCCGTGGTCGCCACCGAGGATCCCGCCCGCATCCGGCGGGGATTCCTGAAGGACTTCGGCGCCTTGGCCTTCGTGAACACCTCGGGCGAGGTGCTCGACCCCGCGGGGCGGAAGGCCGTGCGGGCCTTCGTGGAGGCGGGCGGCGGCTTCGCGGGGGTGCATTCCGCCTGCGATACCGGATACGCATGGCCTTGGTACGGGGGCCTGGTCGGCGCCTGGTTCCAGTCCCATCCCCTGCAACGGCAGAACGCCATGGTGCGCGTCGAGGACAGGGGGCATCCTTCCACGCGGGGTCTGCCGAAGCATTGGAAGCGTTGGGATGAATGGTACGATTACCGCGCGAATCCGCGGCCGCACGTGCGCGTGCTGGCGCGCTTGGATGAGGCCACCTACAAGGGCGGGAAAATGGGAAAGGATCATCCCATCATGTGGTGCCATGAAAACGCGGGCGGCCGCAGTTGGTATACGGGTTTGGGCCATACCGGACGCGCTTTCTCCGATCCCTTGTTCTTGCGGCATCTCCGGGGCGGCCTGCTGTGGGCTTTGGGCCTCGCCTGATGCGCCTATCGGCCTTGAGCTTGCTCCACTTCCGCAATTTCGCGGAGCAGGAAGCGGAGTTCAGCCCCGGCCTCAATCTGCTCACGGGCCCCAACGGCCATGGGAAGACCAATCTTTTGGAAGCGATCCATTACGGCTGCCTGGCCCATTCCCAGCGCACGCGTAAAGACAAGGAACTCATCCGCTGGGGCGCCTCCGCTTTCGTGCTGCGCCTGACCGGCGAGATCGGCGGGCTTCCCCATGCGCAATCGGTGCAATATTCCGAGACCGGCCACAAGCGGGTCAAGGTGGACGGGCGCGAAAGCAAGCGGTTGTCCGATCTGCTCGGGAACTTCTCCGTGGTCGCCTTCAGCCCGGAAGATCTGGACCTGGTGCGGGGCGGCCCCCAGTTACGCCGGCGTTACCTGGACGTGCTGCTCTGCCAATTCTCCCGCGATTACCTGGAGGCCCTGCGGCATTACAACGGCGCCCTGAAGCAGCGGAACAGCCTTTTGAAGCAGATGGGCGGCCGGCGGGGAGGCGGCCCCGGGCCCGCGGGGGAGGCTTTAGAAGCGGTGGGCGAGGAAGGCTCCGACAGCGAGACCGGCGACGAGGGCTTGGCCGAAGCCCCGTCCCGCTATGGCTCCGACGTGCTCGACGCTTACGACGGTCCGCTGGTCGAATATGGCGCCCGCATCACCCTGCTGCGCCGGCGCGCCTTGGCCGAACTGGTTCCCCTCGCGGCGGAGAATTATCGCTTCATCTCGGACGCTGGGGAAGAACTTTCCCTAAGGCTGGCGGGCAGCGTTTCGCCGGCCGAAGAGGAAGCCGAATTGAAGGCCGCTTTCCGTCGCAAGCTCCTTTCCCTGCGCGGCGCCGAACGCGAAACGGGCCAAACCCTGGCCGGTCCCCACCGCGAGGATCTGGCCATCGACCTGGCGGGCCGCCCCGCGCGCGACTTCGGATCGCAGGGCCAGAAACGATCGGTGGCCCTGTCCCTGAAGCTCGCCTCGGCCAGCCTGCTCGAAGCCAAACAGGGATCTCCGCCCATCCTCTTGCTCGACGACGTGTTCGCCGAACTCGATGAAACCCGGCGCCGGCGCATCGGCGATCGGGTGCGGGAGAAAGGCCAGGTTTTCATCGCCAATCCGCGCGCGGCCGACCTCCCTTTCGAGCCCGAAAAAACCCTCCACGTACGCCAGGGGACCCTCTCCTGAAGGCCAATATTCACGGGGGCTCCAAGGCCCCGTGAATTCGACGGTTAGGGTGGATTTTTCTACTATTGGAATACGATTTTCCGGTTCGCTTTTCGCTTCCTGATGGGGCGGAGAACGGGTGGAGAACGGGCCTTCGCAAATGGTATCCGGCAGGGTGGAAAAGATATTGGAATCCAAGCGCGAACAGCTCCCTTCCGGCAACGCCCGAAGCCATCGCGGCCCTCGTATTTCAGGCAAAGGCCGGCCCTTCTCGGGCATTTCCCAAGTGCTGGGGAACGTTCTGGACCAAGCCGGCCTGGGGTTCCTCGCGTACGAAGAGAAACTGCGGCAACACTGGGCCGAACTGATGGGGCCGCGGGCCGCCGCCATCGCCAAGCTGGAGAGCCTGAAGGGCTGGACCCTGCGCGTGCGGGTCGAGAGCGCCACCTGGCGCAATGAATTGCACTTCCAGAAGGACGCCCTGCGTAAACGGGCCAATGAGCTTCTAGGCGCCGAACTGGTACGAGAAATTCAACTGATGTAGGGCTTCCGCCCGGGCCCGACCCACGGTCGCGCCGGGCGGGGACAAGCCGCCGCATCGTTCCGAGAGGATGAACGTGGAAGAGAACAAGACGACCGCCGCGCCCGAGCGCAAGTACGAAGCCAGCGATATCACGGTCCTCGAGGGCCTGGAGGCGGTGCGCAAGCGGCCCGCCATGTACATCGGCTCGACGGACGGGCGGGGCCTGCACCACCTTGTCTACGAAGTGGTGGACAATTCCGTCGATGAGGCGCTGGCGGGCCATTGCTCGCGCATCGACGTCGTCATTTCCGCCGACAACGGCATCAGCGTGGTGGATAACGGCCGCGGCATCCCCACCGACATCCATCCCACCGAAGGCATCGGCACGGTGGAATTGGTCATGACCAAGCTGCATGCGGGCGGCAAGTTCAATCACGACACCTACAAGGTCTCGGCGGGCTTGCACGGCGTGGGCGTATCCTGCGTGAACGGCCTCTCTTCCGAGCTTCGCGTCATGGTCTACCGGGACGGGAAAATCTTCGAGCAGACCTTCCATCGCGGCGCGCCTAAGGCCCCCGGCGTTTTCACCGGGACCACCGATCGCCAAGGCACCACGATCTTCTTCCAGCCCGATGCCACGATTTTCACCGATCTGGTCTACAACTTCGACACGCTATCTTCGCGCCTGCGGGAACTGGCCTTCCTGAACAAGGGCCTGACCATCACCATCAGGGACGAGCGCGAGGAAGGCAAGTACCACGAGTTCCATTTCCCCGGGGGCGTTTCCGCCTTCATCGAATACATGGATCACAACAAGAAGCCCTTGATGGACAAGCCCGTCCACATCCTCAAGGAGCAGGAGAACACCCCGGTCGAAATCGCCTTCCGCTACAACGAAGGCTATACCGAGAGCCTGTTCAGCTTCGTCAACAACGTGAACACCGTCGACGGCGGCACCCACGTGGTGGGCTTCAAGTCGGCCCTGACCCGCGTCATCAACAACAAGGCCAAGGATTTCCTGCCCAAGGCCAAGAAGGAAGGCATCGACCTGACCGGCGAGGACGTGCGCGAAGGCCTTACCGCGGTCGTATCGGTGAAGGTGTTCGATCCCCAATTCGAGGGGCAGACCAAGCACAAGCTGGGCAACCACGAGGTGAAGGGCATCGTCGAGACGGCGGTGTTCGACATGATCACCAACTTCTTCGAAGAGAATCCCGCCATCGCGCGGAAGATCATCGAGAAGGTGTACAACGCGGCGGTGGCCCGCGAGGCCGCCCGCAAGGCACGCCAATTGGCCCGGCGCAAGAGCGCCCTGGAAGGCGGCGGCCTGCCCGGCAAACTCGCCGACTGCTCTTCGCGAGATCCCCGTCTTTGCGAACTCTACCTGGTCGAGGGCGATTCCGCCGGCGGTAGCGCCAAGCAAGGGCGCGATCGCGGCTTCCAGGCCATCCTGCCCTTGAAGGGCAAGATCCTCAACGTGGAGAAAGCGCGCATGGACAAGATCCTCGGCAACGAGGAAATCTCGACCATGGTGCAGGCCATCGGCACGGGCCTGGGCGAAGAGACTTTCAACGTCGACAAGCTGCGCTACCACAAGATCATCATCATGACCGATGCCGACGTGGACGGATCGCATATCCAGACCTTGCTCCTGACCTTCTTCTGCCGCTACATGAAGGAACTCATCGAGCAGGGCGTCCTCTACCTGGCGCAACCGCCGCTTTACAAGATCAAGGCCGGCAAGATCGAGCGCTACGCCTTCAACGAGCAGGAGCGGGATCAGATCCTCTCCGAGATCGGGGACAAGAAGGGCATCTACATCCAGCGCTACAAGGGCTTGGGCGAAATGAACCCCGAGCAATTGTCGGTGACCACCATGAATCCGGCCAACCGGATCCTGAAGCGGGTGACCATGGAGGACGTGGTGGAAGCGGATCAGATCTTCACCATGCTGATGGGCGAAGAAGTGGAACCGCGCCGCAAGTTCATAGAAGAGAACGCTTATCTGGTGAAGGAATTGGACGTTTAAAGGCTCCGAGGGCCCCTTTCGGGGCCGCGAATTCGCACACCAATTTGGTTGGTGTTCCGGTATATTCCCAAAGCCGGAGGATAGCCCGAATCCGGCGGATGTTCGATGAAGCGGCATCCAAACGATGAAGGATGACCCATGCCGTACGCGATCCTGGCCTTATCCATCCTGTTCTTTTCATCCATAAGCGCGCAACCGATCAAGGGATATGGCGTCGATTCCCTGGTTTTGCGGGAGATCGCCGATTCCCTCCACGTTCCCATCACTACCAATACGGCGTGGGTGGAAGGCGGACGCGTCACCCGGCTTTCGATTTTCTATGGAAACCAACATGGGGCCATTCCACCGGCCTTGGGAAGATTGGACAGCCTGCATTACCTTTTCATGGGCATCACCCGGGTGACCAGCCTGCCCCGGGAAATCGGCCTTCTGAAGCGCATGGATACCATCGATATCGGATCGTCCCTGATTGGGCCGGCCCTTCCCGAAGAGATCGGCGATTTACCCAATCTGCGCTACTTGAACGTATCGGTGTGCAGTTCGCTCAAATCGCTTCCGAAATCCCTCATGCGATTGAAAAAGCTGGAGTTCGTGAACTTCAGTCTCGATTCCATCTGCGGCGTAGACGATTCGCTGCGCAATTGGATCCTTGCGATAAACCCTAAGGCCTTGGACAATCAAGGTGAATGCGCGGCCACGGGGATTCGGGACGGGAAGTCTTTCCACGGGAATAATCCCCTTCGCAAGTTGGCTCCGGGCGAACGTTCCGGGCCTAACCGGGATCCGCAAGGAAAGATCCGCTATTATTCCCCGGCGGGCCGGCGCTTGCGGACGGAAAAAGCCGGTCCTGGCGTCTAAAGTACCATGAGCAAGCCCCGCCTGATGCGACAACGCTTCCCGATCTCCTTCGCTCTCGCCGCCCTCTTCGCCTTCAATGCCGCCATGCCCGTCTTCGCCGACGGTACGGCGGCCCTCGATCTGCCGCCCATGCGGTCTACCGCTCCCGGCATCGCTTCCCTTCCCGCCGGTCTCCTTCCGACCGATGCCGTTCCCATCGGTCCTTCCGAGGCGCGACTGCGCGCCGCCTTCCCCGATCGAAAACTGCAACGCATGGACCCGGAAGACTTCCAGGCCTTGGTAAGCGCCCATGCCGGAGAAGGGCGGCTGTTAAGCGGGATCGAATTGGCGGCCGTAATGGATCGCCACCCGACCACCACCACCGGAACGCCTTGCGATACCCTCGCCTCCCTGGCGCGCTCGCGCTGCCTCGATTCCCTCGCGCGCAACAGGGAAGCCCGGCCCGTGGAAGCGACTCCCGATTCGCAAGCGGTGTTCGGAAATCCTCCGGCCGTGGGGCAGGATCAGAATCAGAGCGATGCCAGCGCCGTCGACAAGGAGGAGGCCAAGGGCTGGTTCTACAATCTGTTCGTCGATCTCCATAACGGCGGCTCCAGGAGCGGGGGCCTGGATGCGCATGATTGGGCCGTTCTGTTCTTCGTGGTGATCGGGTTCGTGGTGGTCGGCGCCTTCATCATCTACGGCGTGGAAACCTTGGCGGAAATAGCCCTCAACCAGGATCATTATCCCCTCTTCCAGGAAGCGGGCCTGCGCCTTTCCTATTCCGGCGAAGCGTGGCAGGACGGGGTGGGAACCGATCTGTACCGCGACGCCTATCTGGCGGGCTTGCGCTACGCCATCGGGTTCGACCGGCCCGGCGCCGATGTCGGGCTGGCTCTCGAAGGCGGCTACATCGATATCCATCTTCGCCCCGCGGAGGGCCCGGGGAATGCCTTCGATTTCCGGGGCGCTTACTTCGTGGCCGGCCCGATTCTCCGTTTCGGCAGCTTCGATCCCGCCTGCTTCAGCCTGGAATTCCTGAACGGCACGTCGAACCATCCTTCCATCGGTTGGATCAGCAAGGCGCGCATGTCCCTGCAATTCCGGATGGGGCGGCATCAGGCGATCGGCGCCGATTTGGGCGCGGTCTTCTACGACTTGGCCTTCTTGGATGGCCTGGCCTGGCGGCACGGCAATCTGAACCGCGACCTGAGCTTGATCGGCGGGTTGGATTTCGGCTGGGAATTCTGAGCGGACGCCGGCCGCGCGGCCAGCCGCAGCCGAGCCGCCATCCTGTCAGGGTCCCTTTGGATACGCTTAGCGGCGGTACCATTTCGGCCCCCGGAAGGGCGTGGCCTCCCCGATCGATTGCATGGCTTGATCGAAAGCCTTCATCCAATCCCGGCCCTTCAGCTGGCCGCGGTACTCCAGCTTGGTCGTGAAGGGGCCTTGGGCGATGGCGCGGCCTTTGGAATAATCCCAAAGCAGGTACCAGCCCTGCAGGAGGATCCGGCTTTTCGTAATCGATCCGCCGAACTGGAAAGCTTGGAGTTCCTCTTCTTGCAGGGAGGCCTTAAGCGGCCCCACGCATAAGACGAGATCGGCTTTGATGCCATGCTCCTCCAGCCAGCCGCTGTCGGGGGCGGAATAGGTATGCATAGGCTGTCCGTGGCTGGTCGGCACGGTGAGGCGGACGCGCCGGCCTGTGGGCGCGGGCGGGACCGAGTCGGGCACCCTTATCGGCAGCACGTAGTCCACGGCGGGAGCGAAGCCGGACCAGAAGGCATTCCCGAACTCCCGCGTCAGCACGGACCGGGAATTCTCTCCGGGCGGGCCAGGAAATTCATGGAGCAAAGAGTAGTCGAGGGCCGGGGCGCTCCCCAAAGTTGTCGAACCCGAATCGGGTAAGATGACCGCCAAGGTCCTACCGGCATAGTCGCTCCCCGCTGGGCCGCCCTGCGCGGGTTCTTGCCGGCGCTCGCCGGCGCAACCGCAAAAGACGATGACGGCGCCGGCGATCAGCGGGAAAGAGGAACGGAAAAGGACTTGCATTTCGCAAACATAACTTCCGCCCGCCGCGCCTCGCGCCGCGGCTACCTCGGCAAGGCCCGGTCCTTCGGCAACTTGGAAACGATCCACTACTTCCTCGCGTCGCGATGTCAAAGAACCCTCAAGCGCGTTGCCGTTTTTGGCGGCGCTCCGGCCTCTTGGGAAGGCAGGGGTTTTTGAAGTCTAAGCCGTTGATATGGAACTGGATCCGCGAAATCGGGCGCTGGTAGAATAGCCTTTGCCAACGCGCCAAACGATTCGGGGAATATGTTCAAACGCCATTCGGACGAAGACCTCTCCTTGCCCGCCAACGACTGGACCTCGGGGCTTGCCTCCGGGCCCGCCATGCCGGGCTTCCTCAGCCTGCGCCGCATCCTGCAACGGGACCTGCCCGATCCGGAGGGCCTGTCCGAAGCGCGGGTCATCTCCACGCTCAACGCCGTGGAGTTGGAATTGCTCGAGCACGGCATCAAGGTGGACTTCCTGGATACCCTGCCCGCGCGCGTCGCCTATCGCGGCATCCTGCAAATGCTGGATACCCCCATCGAGGCCGCGTCCTCGCCTTACGCCGTCACCCACCTGGACGGCTGCGATAGCGCATGCGAATCCTGCTTCCAGTTGGCCCATTGCTCCGTGGCCCGGGAAATCCTGGGGTCCGAATGGCGCGCCGCCGTCGACCAGGCGGGCATCAATCCCTCCTGGTCCGCCTTATTTGCCGCGGAAGAAGAGGATTAAGAGCCCGTATTGGCCTCGTCGCCCCTAATATCGGGGGCGCTTACCTCCCTGCCCCCCTTTCCCCTCACCCCCATCGTTTTTACCTTTCGCCACTTGGCCTCGGCCGTCCGGGGTGTTTTTTCGTATGGATTGGACCCAAGATGTCGAATCGCGTGGTAGTGGGCGCCCAATGGGGCGATGAAGGCAAAGCCAAGATCGTGGACTTCCTGACCGAGGAGGCCGATCTCGTCATCCGCTTCCAGGGCGGGGCCAATGCGGGGCATACCGTCGAGGTGGGCGATCAGAAGTTCATCTTCCACCTGATCCCGGCCGGCATCATGCATCCAGGCAAGCAATGCGTGATCGGCAACGGCGTGGTGCTAGACCCCGCCCAGGTTCTGAACGAGATCGACGAGGTGCGGGCCAAGGGCATCGACATGGACGGGCGCCTGTGGATCGCGGAGAACGCGCAGGTCGTATTGCCTTATCACAAGGTGATGGATCAGCTGAAGGAGAAAGCCGCCGGGGCTGCCGCCATCGGCACCACCGGCCGCGGCATCGGGCCGGCCTATTACGATAAGGTCAACCGCAGCGGTATCCGCGTAGCCGATTTGCTGGAAGAGGACGGCCTGCGGGCCCAACTCATCAAGCAAGTGGCCGCCCATAACGAGATCATCCAGAAGCTTTACGGCGGGCAGGCCCTCTCCCTGGACGCCATCTTCGAAGACTACCGTTCCCTGGGCAAGCGCCTCAAACCCTACGTCGCCGACACCGTCGCCATCGTCAATTCGGCCTTAAGGCAGAAGAAGCGCCTCATCTTCGAAGGCGCCCAGGGCACCGTTCTCGACGTGGACCATGGCACCTACCCTTTCGTGACCTCGTCCAACACCGTGGCCGCCGCGGCCTGCATCGGCTCCGGCGTAGGCCCCACCGCCATCGATCAGGTCATCGGCGTGGTCAAAGCCTATACCACGCGAGTCGGCAACGGCCCGTTCCCCACCGAAGAGATCGGCGACGTGGGCAAGGAGCTGCGCCTGATTGGGCATGAATACGGCGCCACCACCGGCCGCGAACGCCGCTGCGGTTGGTTCGACGCGGTGCTGGTGCGACGCGCCGCCATGGTCAACGGCCTCACCCATCTGGCCATCACCAAGATGGACGTGATGGACGGCTTCGACGAGATCAAGGTGTGCATCGCCTACGAAATCGACGGGCGCCGCATCGAGCAGTTCCCTTCCCAGATCTCGGTCCTGGAAAAGGTGAAGCCCGTTTACGAAACCTTGCCGGGCTGGAAGGCCCCCACGGTGGGCGTGACCGAGTGGCAGGCCCTGCCGGCGAAAGCCAAGCAGTATCTGGAGCGGGTCGCGGGGCTGCTGGATGTGCCCATCGGGCTCATCTCCTTGGGGCCGAAGCGGCATCAAACGGTACGGATGGAGATGTAGTGGCCGGATCGTCCGGCCCCTCCTGGATTTTTTCACGCGGGAGACGCGCGACATGGCACTGAAAAACGAACTCCTCCGGGGCGTCGATCTCTTCTCCGCCCTCGACGATGCCCAAGTGGACACCCTGGCCTCGATGATCATCGAGAAGGGATTCAAGAAGGGCGAGATCATCCTCATGGAGGATGACGACACCAGCCAAAGCCTGTTCATCATCGCCAAGGGCGAGGTGAAAGTGGTGCTGACCGCCGAGGACGGGCGCGAGGCCATTCTGGCTTCCTTGAAGGAGGGCGACTTCTTCGGGGAGATGTCCCTTTTGGACGGCGAGCCGCGTTCGGCCACGGTACGCGCGGTGGAAGACTCCCGCCTCCTCACCATCCGCCGCGAGGACTTCCTTTCCGCGTTGCGCAAACAGCCCGATCTGGCCCTGACCCTGCTCGGCGAAATGTCCAAGCGCCTGCGCCGGTCCAACCGCCAAATCAGTTCCCTGGCCCTGATGCGCGTCTACGGCCGCGTGGCCGCCACCCTTCTGCAGCTGATGGAAGAGCGCGGGATGCGCACCAAATCCAAGGACGGCCAAAGCATCATCGTGGTGAAGGACAGGCCCACCCAGCAATTCATCGCCGACATGTCTGGTACCACTCGGGAAACCGTTTCCCGGGTGCTGAATTACTTCCAGAAAAAAGGGTATATTGTCCTCGACGGAAAGGACCTCCTCATCTTGCAGGAGGAGGAACTTAAAACCTGACCTTCCTCACCTGAAAGGGACCTCCTCGCCGGTGCTGGCCCGCTTCTTTTCCAGGCCCTTCTTCCTCGCGGTTCTACTGTGGGGATTCGTCGGCGTCGTCCTATACCTCCTCATCAACCTGCTGGTCATGCCCTACATGGCGGGCAAATTCAAGGGCACGGTCAAGGTGCCCGCCTTGGTTCGCTTGCCCCCCGACCAGGCGAAGTCTATACTGGATAAAAACGAGCTGATCTACATGCTGGATTCCACCGGCGATTACTCCACCGACGTCGCCGCCGGCCGCATCCTGACCCAGTATCCGGAGGCGGGGACCGAGGTCAAGCACGGCCGCCGCATCTGGGTCAAGATCAGCAAAGGGTTGAAGAGCGTGGAACTGCCCGCCCTGCGCGGCCTGTCCATGCGCCAAGCGGAGATCACCTTGCAGCAATTGGGCCTGAAAGTGGGTCGGGTACGGGAGGTCCGCAATACGACCATCCCCGCGGGCGCGGTAATCGGGACTTCTCCCGCCAAGGGCGCGAATCTGGAGAAGGGCCGCGAGGTCAACATCGAGTTGTCCCAGGGCACGGAGGCGCTGCCTGCGGGAATGCCCTCCTTGCAGGGCCAACCGCTGAGCAGGGCCAAGGAGCGCATCAAGGACCTGGGGCTCAAGCTCGGCAAGGTGGCGTACAAGCGGGACCCGAAAAACCTCCCCGGCACCGTACTCTCGCAATCGCCCGCGGCCGGGGCCGACTACAAAGGTCGCGCCGTGGACCTCGTGGTTTCCAAGTAATGTTCGCCCTCTTCGCCTTCCTCGCCGCCGCCCTGCTGGCGGGATGCGCTTCCACCGGCAAGCCCGCCGCGACGCCGGCCCCGGCGGCCAAGAAGACGGAAGCCCACGACGATCAGCGCGCCTTCATCGCCCATGAATTCTTCCTGCGCGCGCGCCAGCAGGAGATGGAAGGCAACGACGCCGTCGCCCTTTCCTATTACCAGATCGCCTACGAATACGATTCCAGCAGCCGCGATCTGTGTTTCCTTTTGACGGATAAGCTGAAGGGCGCCGGCCGACTGGACACGGCCCTGACCACGGCTTTGCGTTGCCTCGCCTTGCCCGGCCAGCCCGATAGCCGCGAGTACCAGATGGTCGCCGAGACCTATCTGCGCAAAGGGGACTTGACCTCGGCGCTGACCTACTACAACAAGGCCGTTGAGCTGGACGACCAGGATAAGGATCTGCTCTATACCCTGGCGACCCTCTACGAAAGCTTGAAGGATATCCCCCGCCACGTGGCGGTGATGGAGAAGCTGTTGCCGCGCATCGATTACCCGGTGCGCCTGGTGGAAAAGCAGGGCCAGAACTACCGCATGCTAGGGAAGATCGACTCGGTGGCCGGCCTCTACCGCACGGCCTGGGACAAGACGGGCAATCCCCTGTTCGGCGAGAAGCTGGCGAGCTTCTACGAGGACCAGGAAATGTATTCCAGCCTGCTGGACGTGCTGCGCAAGCTGGCGGACGAGAATCCGGACAATCTCCAGTACGAACTCCAAAAGGCGCGGGCCCAGATCCTGGCGGGCCATCCGGATTCCGCCATGACCGCGTACGAGACCCTCATCAAAAAGAACCCCGAAGAGCGGGAATTCTTGTCCCCCTACGCGACCTTGCTCTTCGATCGCGGCAAATACGCGGAGGCCAAGGTCCTCTTCCAGAAGCTGATCAAAGCCCAACCCGAGAATCCCATCTACCATTTCTTCCTGGGCTCCATAGGGATGGAGCTGAAGGAGCGCGCGCAGGCCGAGTCCGAGCTCAAGAAGGCGATCGATCTGGACGGCAAGGTGCCGGAATACTGGGCCAAGCTGGCGTCCTTCTATATCAAGGAAGGCCACGAGAAGAAGGCGCTGGACCTGCTGGACAAGATGGGGGAGAACGGCGCAGGCGATAAGGCCGGCGGGGTTAAATCCGATAGCGGCCGGGGCGATGCCAAGGACTGGTATGCCTACTACATCCGCGGCATCGTGTACACCCAGGTGGCCAAGAAACTGGAAGCTGACGCAAAGACGTCGCCCGACTCGAAGACGTCGCCCGACGCCAAGGCGTCGCCGGACTCGACCGCGCCCCTGTCGGCTTCGGCCGCGCAGGCCAGGCGATTCCGGGAGCAGGGCGTGGGGTATTACCGTAAGGCCTTGGAGCTGGAGGGCAACAACCGGCGCGTCCTCTTCGAGTTGGGCGTGGCGCTGGAGCAATTGGGAAAGCGCGGGGAATCCATCGAGGTGATGAAGAACCTGGTCAAGCTCGACTCGTCGGATGCGACCATCCTGAATTACCTCGGATACATGCTGGTGGAGGAAGGCCGGGAGCTCGATTACGCCTCGCAGTTGATCGACCGGGCCTTGACCTTCGAGCCCGAGAACGGCGCCTTCCTGGACTCTAAAGGTTGGCTGCTCTACAAGAAGCAGGACTTCCCCAGGGCGCGCAAGTTCATGGAGGATGCGGTGGCGCACATCCCGCAGGATACGACCATCCTGGAGCATTACGCGCTCATCCTGGAGAAGCTGGGCCTCTCGAACGAGGCCATGGAAAAGTGGCGGCAGATCCTGAAGTTGGATCCGACCCATGAGTTGGCCCACCGCAAGGTGAACTAGCGATTAATAATCGAAGCCGATTCCCTCGTTGGCATCGATAGGGCGGAAGTAGCCTTTAATGCTTCTTGGTGTCCTCACGCAGATTTGTATGTGGTTCTTTTCCTTAAATCCTGCGTTCGGATACAAATGATTGCCTTCGAAAAATACTCCTCGGACCGTATCGAATTCTGGCTTCCCATTTTCTCGATTGGAAGCGTGCAGTAATTCAATCACTGCACAATCCAATGGGCGTAACAAGAGGTCAGCCCCATCCTCAATTGCCTTGTTCCTGGGCATCTCCCCATTTATGGATTCAATCATGGATTCAAGTGAAAAGTATCCCTGTTTAACAATCTGAAGATGGTCGTATTGGAGGAGATTCAGGCAGTTGCCAAGATCAATGATTGCGCCAATAACGAACGGATCCTGGATTATGGATTTAGACTTACCAGGATTCTTTTTTATGTGGTCCGCATATTCAAAGGCGCGTGCGGGATCGCTTTCCCAGAAATAAGCCCCGTTCCCGAGCCAATCATATTTATTCCGGCTAGGTTTGAGTTTATCTTTGCCCGATAGGATTTTCTCTCCTATGGATCTGTTACAACCATGGTATGCGAGGATGAAAGAAGAGAATGATCCCGACATGGCCCGGGATTAGCGGTACGGCTTCTTAAGTTGTCCCTTAGGAGTTGTGATGCCGGCCGAGGCCAATAATTTACGGGCCGCTGAAGGGGAAGCAGAAATTCTCTCGCCATAATGCTTCAGGTCAGTAGCGAATTTCTTTGCTTCGCTGGAGGTCATTTGCGAGTGCTGAGTTGGCCTTGTGGATTGATTTTTGTTGGCCATAGTTCGATTTTCCCGCCTATCCTATCAGGTATCAAGATTAAAATAACATATTAACCCGACACTCAAGTATGGAGGAGTGCGCCTTCTCACACTTGGGTTGATCGAACCTCAAATGGCTATATAACCAAATATGAAATCGCGCCTTCAACTAAGAATCGATTCGGAAGTTTTAAATAAGGCAAAAAGTTACGCCGATCGGGAAGGAATTGGCGTTTCCCGGTTGGTTTTGAACTTTTTCCAGGGGCTCTTCGAAGAAGAGAAGAACAAACCGAAAAGAGCACCGATTCCGAAAGTTCCCCGGGGGAAATCATCAAAAAATCTGTATTCCTCCTAGCCGCCGCCTTGCTCCTGGCCGGCTGCGCCACCGCGCCCCGTTGGCCCGAGGGCCGCTCCCTGGACCAAGGGGTAACGCCTTCGTTACCCAAGCCCCCGGACTCCCTGCGCGCTTCCCTGGAGCTCACGGCCCTGGCCGGCGGCCGCAAGTCCTCGGTGACCGCCGCCTTTTCCGCGCGGCCGGGACAGGCCTATAAGCTCGATCTCTTCGGTTTTCCCGGGGTGACGGCGGGCGGATTCCTATGGCGTCCCGACAAGTGGGACCTGGTCGTCTACGATCCCGGGGAGTACGTCGAAGGCGCGGGCGCGCGCGTCGACATCGGCCTGGCGGGGATAGGGCCCATTCCGGTGCATGATTTGTTTTCTTGGTTATGGGGCGACTTCTTCCCGGGCGATTCCGCGCAGGCGCGCCTTCCAGCAGGTTGGGCGCCCGCCGCCTCGGCGCCGGGCCCGAATCGTGGTTTCACCTACCCGGGGCTGGAAGGGACTTGGCGAGTGGAGTTCGATCCCAAGACGGGACTTCCCCGCGCGGCCTACCGGACCGATTCGGCCTTTCGCATCGAGTTCACGGCCTGGCGCGTGGGCGCGGGCGCGGCCTCTCCCGATCGGCCGGTGCCGCGCCGTGTCCGCTTCTATCGCGCCGGCGAGCTCGTCCTGGAGATCAAGGTTTCCAGCGTGGAGGATGATCCGGCGTGGAAGCGCGATCCTTTCTTCCTGCGCATCCCCAATGGCTTCCGGCGCGTGGATCGATTGAAGAACTAAGCGAAGCATGGGCCAGGGACCGCGTCGGCGCGGTCGTCCCCTGGGTAGCGCCGGGGACGCTTTAGAGTGCGCCCGAGGCGCCCCGCATTCCCATACGCCCGCATTCCGATGCGCCCGCATTCCGATGCGCCCGCATCTCCCGCTGTCGCGCCACGCTCGTCCAGGTCGATGAGCTACCCCGGCCCGGGGCGAGTTTGTACCTTTGTCCACCGGATCAACATCGGATCGGGGATGGCTGCGCGCGCGTATCGGATAGGTTTTCATCAAGGCCCATGGGGCATCGGGCTGTGGGCCTTGGGAGCCTGCGTCGCCCTGCTCGCGCCCGCGGCTTCGGCGCGCGCGGTGCCCAAGCCCCTTTTCAAGGCTTCGGCTGCGGCGCCGGCCTCCCCGGACACCCTGGAAGTCTACTGCCTCTACGTCCAGTTCCAGAACGAAACCGCCAACGGCGGCGACGATGAGCCGACCACGACGGGTTTGGGGACCTTCGGATCGATCAAGGCGGCGACCAAGGATGCGGAGTCGAAGAACAACTATACCCTCGATCCTCCGGGGCCGTGGACCCGGGATACCTCGTACCTGGGCAGGCATTTCGAGTTCGCCCGCAATTATTTCGAGAAGGTCTCCAATGGCCGCGTGACGGTGACCGCCAAGTTCTTCCCGCCGCCGGACAACCAGGGCTTGGTGACGCCCATCCAGCTCGACGGGCGCATGAAGCATTACAATCCTTCGGAACTGGACAAGGACGCCAAGCAGAAGATCAGCGACTTCAACGATCAGCGCGGCCAATTGCTGATGTCCTTCGTGGTGGAGACCTTGCGGAAGGCGGATAGGGCCGAGGACTCTTCGGCCAATCCCTTCAAGGCCGCCAAGGCGGACTCGCTCCGGAATCCCGGCAACGCCAAGAAACACCGGTGTTACCTCCTGTTCCACGCCGGCCACTCGCGGCTTTTGGACGGGGGCCAGCTCGGATCCTTCGGGGCCAATACGCCCAACGATTTCACCGATTTCTTCGTGACCAAGGATGATTTCAGCCTGTTGGATTCGGCCACCGTGGACGCGCGCCGGGGGGCCGGGGCCAAGGCCGATTCGGAATTGATCGCGGCGCGCAAGGGCTACAAGGCCAGCACCGGGGACACCGTCAGCGAGGTGATGATGCTGTCCGAGGCGGCCAGCCAGGATAAGGTGAACTGGGGGATCAACGGGATCCTGGTGAACCAGTTGGCGCGCAAGATGGGCATGCCCGACATGTTCGACGTGGTGCAAGGCATCTCCCAACTGGGCTCCTTCGACCTGATGGATTTCGCCGGCTACAATACCTTGAACGGATTCCTGCCGGTGTACCCTTCGGCTTGGGTGCGGGCGTACATGGGCTGGGACGATCCCGTGGTCGCGCGCAAGGGCGCGGGGCCTTCCAGCGACTACCCGATCTGGTCCCCGACCGAGACGCCTCAGCCGGGCCACGCCACCTTGCTCAAGATCCCGATCAATGATCGCGAATATTTCCTGGTGGAGAACCGCCAGCGGGCGGGCGCCGACTCGATGGTGACCATCCATTACGCCAAGCGGAAGGACGGCTCGGTCGAGTTCACTGACACCGCTTCCGTCCAGGTCCCCTTCGCCAAGATCGATTCCGTCTTCCTGGATTCCATCCCCGATCCGAAGGATCCCAAGTCCAAGAAGCTGATCCCCAATCCCGAAAAGCCCGAGGGCATCATCACCGGGGCCAGCAGCTATGATCTGGGGCTGCCGGGATCGGGCCTCCTGGTTTGGCACGTGAACGAATGGTTCATCTCCCAGTTCCTGAAAGCAGGGGCGGTGAACGCTTTCCTGGGGGATACCCTCAAGAGCCAGTATAAGGGCGTGGAACTGGTGGAGGGGGACGGCGTGCCCAGCATCGGCAAGGAGTTCAAGGACGCCCTGGGCCAACCCGCCTTCGATTACGGGACCGGCGCCGACATGCTGCCGCACCTGCGCAAGAAGCGCCACAATCCCCCCAAGGACACTACCTGGGAAAGTTCCGTGGACACCTTGAACCAGATAGGCCCTTACGGCGCTTCCAGTACCAACGCTTGGAACGACGGGCGCACCCACTTGCGCCTGGAGGCGCCGGTTCCCGATCATCCCTTGCTCGAAAAAGGCCTATCCGCCATCCCCGAGGATTCGGTTTTCGACGTGCGCGATTCGGTGCTGACCCTGCGCGTGGTTTGGCCGGATAACAATACCGTGAAGCAGGATAGCGGCTGGGCCTGGCCGGTGCGGGTCGATCCCGGAGGCCTTCCGCAATCGCTCAACGTGGTGAAAGCGGCGGACGGGACGCCCTACGTGGTCGCCGTATCCGATCGCGGTTATGCCCAGCTCTTCGACGGCAAAGGCGGGGCCGCCCTCGCGCCCGATACCGTACTCAAGGGCCAGCCCGGCTACGATTCGGTCAAGACCTTGCTCCCCAGCGGCTTCACGCGCGACACCAGTAGCGTGCCGGTTACCTCGCTGGCGGGCAAGCTGGGCCCGCCTTCCGGCGCCGCCGTCTTGGGCGACTCGGCTTTGGCCGTGGCCGCGGGCCACAAGCTGGTGTTCATGCGGCTGCGCGCCTCGGGGCTGGGCGCTGCGGGCTCCCGTTCCCCGGATTCGGCCGCCCTAAGGGAGACGGTGACGGTCTCGGTAGCGGTGGGACCGGTGGCCGCGGGCGATCGCTTCTGGGTCGTGACGACGGATCATGCGGCGCGCGCGTTTTCATCCGCGGGCGAGCCCATGGCCTCCATCGATTTGCCGGCGCTGGACTATACGGGATTGGCCGCATTTCCGACAGGCGGCTCGGGCCCCATGGATCTCGCGGTAGCCGCCAAAGGCGGGCAGGTGGTGCGGGTGAACGCGGCGGCCGGAACCGCCAGCGGCCTGGGTAAACCCTTCGGGGATCTGGCCCCGGACAAGGATGAGTCTTTCACGGTGAGCGCGGCCGATTTCGATCGCGACGGCAAGGTGGATTTGTTCCTCCTGGGCTCCAAAGGCGCGGCCAGCTTGATCGGCATCGACGGCGCCTCCCCGCGCATCTTCGCGGGCTTCCCGCAACGCTTCCCGCGCAGCGTGCGCTTCGTCGATACGACCCGGAGCAGCAAGCCCGGCGCCAAGGACAGCATCGTGCAGATCCGCGACTTCATGAGCGACGATGCCAGCCCGCCGGCCTTGGCCGATCTGGACGGGGACATGCGCCCGGACATCATCTTCTCGGCCACCAATTCCATGTTCGCCATCGACTTCCGCGGGGCCGTGCTCCCGGGTTGGCCCTTCAAGCCCGAGGCCCGCCAGAACATCGGCTTCACCTACGGCAATCCCTACTATCCCGAGACGGCCGTGCGCAGCTCGCCCTTGGCCCTGTCCCTGGACGGCCATGCCACGGTGCTGTTGGGCTCTCCCGACGGCCTCATCTACGCCGTCGACAGCCTGGCCCGGCCGCTGAAGACCTCGTCCTTCGACGCCGCGCGGGACCGCAACTCCGGGGTGCTTTCCGCCGACGTCTCCGATTGGCCCCTGACCATGGGAGGCATCACCCTCGATTCCAACGACAACCCCTACATCCATCTTTCGGCGGCGGATCTGGACGGGGACGGGACCTTGGAGCTGATGGCGCAATCGGGGGCCGGCAGCCTCAACGTATGGAGCCTGAAGAAGGCGGCCTTAGGCGCCCGCCAGGCCTGGGGCGCGCCCGGCGGCAACGGCGCGCGGTCCAACTTCCTGGACGTCTCGGTCTGGCCCGCGCCCCCGGCGCCGGGAAGCGCGGAAGAAATCCTGGAGTTCCATTTGTTCCCGAGCCCGGTGCGGGGGCCCGTCGCCACCGTCCACCTGAAGCTGGGAGCGGCGGCCAAGCAGGCCCGCATCCGGGTGTACGATTTGGCCGGCATGCCCGTGGTCGACCAGCGCTGGAACGATCTTCCCGAAGGCTTGCAGGCCTCCGACAAGGTCCTGGACCTCCGCCGCTTGGGCGCCGACGTCTATACCGCCCTCATCGAGGTCACCTTCCCCGGGGGGAAGAAGAAAAAGTGGACCCGCTTCGGGGTCATACGATAATATAGGGGTGCCCCCAAGGCGCCCGCTTCGGCGTGATCCGCTAAAATAAACGGGGATTTGTAAATTTGCTCCCGCTAATGGGCCCCTGTGGCTCGCAAGGAGCGGACGGAAAGCATGTACAAGTACATCATCATGGGCATCCAGGGTTGCGGCAAGGGCACTCAAGCCAAGCTCCTCTGCGACAAATACGATTTCGTCCACATCTCCATCGGAGACATCTTCCGCTGGCACATCGCCAACCACACCAAGCTGGCGGCCAAGGTGAACCGCATCATCTCCAAGGGCCAGATGGTCGGCGACGATCTGGTGGCCAAGGTGGTTTCCGAGCGCATGACCTGGCACAATTGGAATTACGGTTTCGTGCTGGACGGTTATCCGCGCAATTTCCCCCAGGCCGAATTCCTCTTCGAGAGCTACAACATCAACGGCGTGATCCATCTGGACGCGCCCGATAGCCTGGTCACCGAACGCGTGATGGCGCGCCGCGTCTGCTCGAAATGCGGCCTCGACTACAACCTCATCGGCCATCGTCCCAAGGTGGACGGCGTTTGCGACGTGTGCGGCGGCAGGCTGATGCAGCGCTCGGACGATCATCCCGAGGCCATCGAAAAGCGCATCGAGGACTACCACGTCAAGACCGAGCCCATGCTGGCCTTCTTTAGGCGCATCAATATCCTGCATAGCGTGGACGCCACCCGCGCCATCCCCGACGTTTTCGAAGCCATCCGGAAATCCCTGGGACTGCCCGAGAAGGAACGCCCGCTGAATTCCAACGCCCTGAGCACCGAAGCGACGACCTGATTGACCGCAAGCCCGACGCCGTCGGGCCGCCCGCGAGTTAAGCGGGCCTGGAATGCCAACCGAAGGGAGCCCCATGAAAGGCATTATTCTGGCGGGCGGGGCCGGCACGCGCCTCTATCCGCTCACGTCGGTGGCCAGCAAGCAATTGCTCCCCGTGTACGATAAGCCGCTCATCTTCTATCCCTTGGCCACCCTGATGCTGGGGGGCATCCGCGAATACCTCCTCATCTCCACGCCCGAGGACATCCCCCGCTTCCAGGCGCTTCTGGGGGACGGCTCGCAATGGGGCATCCGCATCGAATACGCCGTGCAGCCCAAGCCGGACGGCATCGCGCGCGCCTTCATCATCGGGGAAAAATTCATCGGCAAGGATCCGGTGACCCTGGTCCTGGGGGACAACCTCTTCTACGGCGCCATGAAGCTGGACGAAACCATCGCCTCTTTCAAATCCGGCGCCAAGGTGTTCGGCTATTACGTGAAGGATCCGGAGCGCTACGGCGTGGTGGAATTCGATGGACAAAAAAACGTGGTCGGCCTGGAGGAGAAGCCCAAGGTCCCGAAATCGAACTACGCAGTGCCGGGCCTGTACATTTACGATAACGAGGTGGTGGCCCGGGCCAAGGCGCTCAAGCCCTCGCCGCGGGGTGAGCTGGAAATCACCGACCTGAACATCGACTACCTGAAAGCGGGAAAGCTTTCGGTGCAATTGCTGGGCCGCGGCATCGCCTGGCTCGACACCGGCACCCATGCGAGCCTGTTGGAAGCCTCCACCTTCATCTTTACTTTGGAAGCGCGCCAGGGCCTCAAAATCGCGTGCCTGGAGGAGATCGCCTTCCTGCGGGGCTTCGTCACCGCGGAGAAATTCAAGGCGACGGTGGACAAGATGCCCAAGTCCCCGTACCGGGATTATCTGCTGCAACGGTTCAAAGGGGAAATTTAGACGCGCCGTTCCTGATCCAGGCGTTCGCGCACCCGCAATGCCTGGTCTTCCGGCAGAAAGGCCCGCGCCAGGACCAGGATGTCCTCCAAGAAGGCGATCAGGGCCGGCCGATCGCCGGATCGCACCAAGGCTTCCGCCAGCTTGTCCCATACCCTCGTGTCCAGCGGACGCTCGGCGAAGGCGGCTTCCCATTCCCGCTTCGCCCTTGCGGAGTCTCCGGCGGCCTCGGCCGCTTGGGCCCGGTTCGCGCGCACGTCCACGGAAATGAAAACCCGCTCCGGGATCGAATCGAGGCAGGCCATCGCCTCGGCGGCCCGGCCCAACGCGCATAATGCCTGGGCTTGCGTTTCCACGCACTGCGCCTGAAGGAGGCGCGCGAAGGCGCTATGGCCTTCGTCCCCGGCCCGCAGGGGACCGGCGGGATCTGGCGATGTCCCCAGGTCCTGTTGATAGGCGCGATTGATGTCGGTGTTGAATCCCTTTCCCAAATGGATAGGCGGATAGTAGCGGGAGTAAAGACCGCGCAATCGATCGATGCGATCGGCCGGCGATTCGGAGGCAGGGGCGCTAAGGGAATCCAAGATTTTCCCGCAGACCTCCGCCAGGGACAGGACCGCCTCCCAATGCCCGCGCCGGGCCTCCAGGCGCATGCGCAGGAAAGCGGCGATGGGCGCGGGTTGCCGTCCGTCGGAAAGCAGCCGCTCGATCACCGCCTCCGCCGCCGGCATGGGCTCGGACGAGCCTTCCAGCAAGGTAAGCAGGGTGGCGGGCAAGGTCTCGGCATCCAGGCCGGGCAAAGCCGGAGTCAGAGCCTGGATTTCGGCCACCGCTTCGGGCAGGGTATAGGTCGAACCCAGTAAGCGGATTTTCGCCAGGGCCTTGGCGGAATGATAAGGTATCGCGTCCGGTACGGTATCGCCAGAGTTACCTTGGTCATCGCGGGGAACCGGGCCCGTGGCTCCGGCCTTGAGCCCAGGGGCTTCACGTGCGGCGAATTCCAGCAAGGATCGGATCTGGTCCGCCTTACTGTGCCGCGCCACCGCGATGCGCGCCGCATCGCCGACCGCCGCCAGGCGCGCCGGATCGGACAGCAGCTCGTCAAGCCGCGCTTCCAGACGGTCCGGATGGTAGCGGAAGTAATGCTTGCCTTCCTGGAACAGGATGGGGACTTCCTGGTTGGAGGCTTCCACCAAAGGCGCGGATCCGCAGGCCATGGCCTCGAACAGGCGCATGTTGGCTTCGCCGCGGATGGAGAAATTGAAGACCAGGCGGCTACGGTTGAGCACGTCCACATAGGCGCCATCGAAGGCTTGGCGCAGGTGGAGGGGCCGGTCCCCCGCCCATCGCGCCACGCGCGCCAAAAGCCGGTTACGTTCCCCGTGGAGCCCGGCGTTCAGGTTCCCGCAAAAGGAAACGTCCAGGTTACGTCGGAGCCCGAAGGGCCGGAAGACCGCCGGATCATGCCCGAACAGGGGTTGATGGAAAACGTTTCCGATGCCGGCCCGGCGCAACATCCGGTAGCCGGGCCAATCGGTGAAGCAGAAATCGAAAAGCGGGCACAGGTCCGGCAGGAAGCGCAGGCAAACGTTCCAATCGGTGATGAGCAGGATTTTCATCCCCGGGAAGCCGGCCAGATCGGAGGGGATGGGCAGGTATTCCGGGCTGGCGATGATGAGGGCTTCGGGCCTTTCGGCGGCGGAAATCAGGGGCAGTATGTCCCGCAGGGCGCGGCGGGCGAACTCCGGATGCGGCGCGGATGGATCCGTTCCGGGAGGCAGGTAATCATGGAAGGCACGCAGAGCGATGCCGTCGGGCGAGGGCAGGGCCAGGTTGCTGAGGACGCGCGCGGGGGCGGGAGACATGGTAACCGATTATCCCACAATGCGATAGGGCGATGGGAGAGGCCAGGTCCTATTTCGACGATACTTCGCGTATGCAACGGCTAAAAAGAGAGGCAGGAACCTTTCCATCTTTACTGGCATTGGGGAACCGTTGAGTCGTTGTATGCCGAGATCTTTTTCGGCTGAGGCGGACGGCTTATGGCGGGAGGCATGTAGTAGGGATTCCGATTTTGATGAGCCATAAAACGGAAATCCAAAAGAAATTTTTTTGGTTAAGAGTCGAAAACAGATAGAGCGAAGGTAAATTTCAATTTTCCGCAGCTTCTACTCTAATGGTTTAAGCAGGCATTAAAAACTTAAGGGGGCACAATGAAGTTTATTGCACCGTTATTTCTGGCGGCTTTTTTCCCCGGACTCGCCTATTCGCAAACGTATGTTTCCCCGACTTATGGTACATACACCATCATTTCGATAGAACGGGATCCCGAAAAAATCCAATGTGGATCCCAGTGGTCGGATACGATCATGGCCATCAATCTGAAAAACGTAGCCGACAATTCGACGGGATGGGTTTGGGTAAGTACCAATAAACCCGCATACAAGGATGTGCTTACGATTT